>JAUVUV010000002.1 GCA_030604975.1 Candidatus Glassiibacteriota bacterium
ATTATTTTATACTTCTTTTGGTGGCAAAAGAAGCAAAACCATTTCTTTTATAACTAAAAGAAACAAAAGTTAATCCTGGCACCCGGGAGCTTTTACTCCGCTTCGCCGAGGTCGCCTGATTCTCACTTGCGGCTGTCCGAGACCAACACCTCATTTCCCGGCTCGCTGCAACTCAGCATGGAGCCGGAGTTAGGCACGTGAACCGTGACCGTTTCGCCGCTATCGGCCAGCACTACATCCGCCAGAAAACGCTTGTAGCGGCGGTTCAGGGTCCCCTTTAGCATTGGTTTGTTATACGGCAGGAGAATGGCACTCATATCATCTCAGCCCGCAAGAGCACTGTTGAGCATACCCTGGTAAGTTCCGGCAAGCAGCCATTTAAGAATTATATCAAGTACGACCAAGGCAACGGCGATGATCATGAAGCGCAATATTTTCCTCTTTTTCTCATCCCTTTCTCCCTGCCTGTGCAACAGCACAGCCCCCAGAGCCGTCCCGGCGACTATGTATCCCACCACCCGCACCATCGACCAGAGGGGCCAGGAAAAAACTATCGTGATCCAGGACCCGCCGGATGCAGCGATCAGGCAGCCGACATAAAAATTCATGTAACCCAGCATAACGGCCCCCATCGCCAGGCTCATCAGCCCCCCGGATGCCAGGCTGACCGCGCAGAAAATGAGAAAATGCCTGAGATGGATCGGCAGAAAGAGCGAGATGTCTCCCTCAGGGCCTTCCCCGGTGCGCACCCAGTGTAACATCTCTTCCCGGTATAACGTGCCCCGCAAAACTTTCTCTTCCATCAGCCAGGGCCATCCGGCGGAAAGAAGGATCTGCACGATTGTTGTAGCCACGGCCCAGAACAGGGCAAGTTTCACTGCGTAGGAGTACTCTCCCCTTGAGACCGGAACGAGAAAAAGGAGAAAGAAAAGGCTTGCGTTCAGCGCGGGCAGAAACCACTTTCCCGGCAAGGCGAGACCCGCCAGATGGGCGACTGCCACCACGATCACGATATAACTCAAAGCGAATGGAATGGAGCCATATCCTTTTTTTATAGTGGACAATACCATTTCGAGCCACTCCATGTTGAATTTTCAGGTAAACAACAGCAGCGCTGACAGCTATCTACAGGCGCCTTATTTCAGTATGTTGTTCACAAACAGCTATCCGTATATCGGGTATACGATACGCTTGTTAAACTATAGAGAGTTTACAGCGGGTGTCAAGGCAGACTCACGGTATGTATAGCAGGCGAAGAGCAGGGAAGAAAAAACGCTGACAGAACCTGTTGTAATTACCGGCTGCCTTTGCTGCTTCTTACAGGCATTTTCAGCGGTAAAATACAGGAAAGCGCTTATGTATGGCGCGGTTCAACAGGCGCCTTTTCAGGTCCTCGAACAACCGTTCAAGGAGAGTGAGATTCTGCACGTGATTACAGACTGGACAAATAATAGTGCTTTCGCGTATAGTGGTTCCGCAGTTACAGCACTTCACGAGGGATCCCTCTAATAGGGGTGTAAAAAAACGGGGGAGGAGGTCAAGTTTGAAAAGGCAAATACTACTTTATTATATTGCGCGTCAAAACCTAAGTCAATATGTACAGGATATGCGTAATCAGAGGAATTGCAGGAGGGGGCGCGGCAGACTTCAGTCCTGCGGGAATCTGCCGGTGGGGCAAAAAAGAGCTGATCAAAAAATATTTTTTAGGGCTTGTAAAACTCGATCTCAGGCTTCGCGGGAATAAGTTTGGACTCGAGGGCCAGGCTGTAAAAAAGTTCCAGTCCTTTCAGGTGATCCTCGGTAAGTTCGTAGGCAATGAGCTGCCAGTAATGGAGCAGTTCCTGGCGGGTGAAAAAGGTTTTCTCTTCAAGGGCTGCACGGACAAGTTCCTCTTGCGGTTGAGCAATCCACTCGTGCGCAGAGCGAAGAGCGTTCCAGAAAGGAACGAGGATAGGTCTGAGAGTGCGGACAGCCTCGGTGCGCACGATCCAGAGGGCGAACACGAACGGAAGTCCCGTATGCTCCTGCCAGATCAGGCTCAGGTCGTGTGAATAAAGCTCACTGGCGTGGGTCCGGGCGGCAAGGGCGCGGTCACCGATCAGGACAACTGCATCGCCGTTTCGCAGGCCATCATCTAGATCGGTCGCCAGAGTGACAAATTCGTTGTCATATCCCAGCAGGCGGCCGAGAATAATCCGGCAGAGTGCCGCAGTGGTCGCGCTTTCATTTGTGAGGATTACTTTAGCGCCGTCGAGCTTGTCCAGGCTGAGGCTGCTGTAAAGGCGGATACTGGAAACCGGCCCCTGAGAGGCAATACAGAATCTGGGAAGAATAACGTATTGGTTTGAATCCTGGGCGTACTCGATTGAGGAACTAAGGCAAAGATCAATCCTGCCCTGTCGCAACAGGGAGTTCAATTGCGCAGGGGTTCCTTGGATATATTCTACCCTTTTTACCGGAGTTATATTCTTTAGGTAGTAGTATATATGATAGCAGTTGGTGTGGGAAATTTCACCAACGCGCAAGATTTTCTCTTTCACGTCTGTTCTCAATCCAGGGAGTAATTCGGTGCCTCCCGGGTAATGGTAATATCGTGCGGGTGGCTTTCCTTGGTATTTTGGGCTGTGCATTGAAGGAACTCGGTTTTTTCGGCAAGCTCCTTGATATTGCGCACTCCGCAGTAGCCCATGCCTGAACCAATCCCGCCGGTCAACTGATGGATAGTGTCTGCCACCCTGCCTTTGAACGGCACACGGCCCTCGATACCCTCGGGCACCAGCTTCGAGCTTTCCATTTCCTCCTGCATGTAACGGTCTCTGGTGCCTTCTTTCATCGCTCCCAGGGAACCCATTCCACGGTAAACCTTGAAAGTCCTGCCCTGGTAAAGTACTGTCTCGCCCGGGCTTTCCTCGGTGCCTGCGAGCAGGCTGCCGATCATTACTGTCTGCGCGCCAGCGGCCAGTGCCTTGACCACATCACCCGAATAGCGGACCCCCCCGTCGGCAATGATTGGCACCCCATGTTTGGCTGCCTCCGCGGCACACTCCAGAATCGCCGAAAGCTGGGGCACCCCTACCCCGGCAATAACACGTGTTGTACAGATCGAACCAGGACCAATACCCACCTTGATCGCATCCACCCCGAGAGAGGACAAATCGCGAACTGCATCTGCAGTGGCCACGTTGCCTGCAACCAGTTGAACATCATCGAGTATCTTGCGCAGCGTTTCGACCATCTCCATTACTTTTTTACTGTAGCCGTGAGCCGTATCAACCACGATAACATCCACTTCTTCTTTCCGCAGGCCCATTGCGCGGTCCACTGTTTCCGGGCTTGTGCCTACTGCGGCCGCGACCAGAAGCCTGCCCTTGCTGTCCTTGCTCGCATTGGGGAAAAGAGTACGCTTGACCAGGTCCTTGACAGTCACCAGCGCTTTGAGCTTGCCCTGCTTGTCGACAATCGGCAGCTTTTCGATCCGGTTCTTGTGCAGGATCTCCTGGGCCTTTTCCAGGCTGATCCCCTCACCGACACTGATCAGCTTATCCCCACAGGTCATCAGTTCCCGCAACTGGAGCTCCATGTCGGTTTCGAAAAGCATGTCGCGGTGAGTGACAATCCCCACCAGAGTACCGTCCTTCTCGGTGATCGGGATTCCGGAAACATGCGAGCGTTTCATAACCTCGACTGCGTCCTTGAGCCTGGCATCCGGCGTGAGGGTGATCGGGTTATCGATAATGGCGCTTTCACTGCGCTTTACGCGGTGTGTATGCTCCATCTGTCGATCAATGGACATGTTCTTGTGAATCACGCCCAGGCCGCCCTCGCGGGCCATGGCGATCGCCATTTCAGATTCGGTAACCGTATCCATTGCCGAGCTGATCATCGGAATATTGAGCTTGATTTTCCGCGTGAACATGGTCGAAAGGTCGGCTTCCTGGGGCAAAACATCGCTCTTGCGCGGAACGAGCATCACGTCATCAAAAGTAAGCCCTGTATAATCTAGTATTTTTCCCATCGGGAACTCGATACTGAAATAATGTTGATAAAGGAATCAAGCAAAAGTTTAAGACTTAAAAAATCAGAAAAAAGACTATTTGTTTAGTTTAATAAGTGGGCTTTAATTTGTCAAAGGAGAAGAGAGGAAATAATTCCCGTGAGAGCCAGGTGTCTTGATAATTCCTCTAACCGATTCTCTTTCAAGCTGTCAGGTTCTCTAAAAGTGTATCTAGGCGGTGGATCAACGGTGATATCCGGAACGCCGGTCGGCATCGGTGTCCCAGACCCGGCGGTCGGGCGAGCGCGGCAGGCGGGCAGTGTCGATCCGATTGACATAAATTGCCAACGCTCCCTGAGCGGCCCCCAGTAGAAAGAGCCGCTCTCCGTCCGAGGCGGCATCGGTCGGTACCAGGGGCAGATAAAGCTCCTGGAATGTCATGCCGCGTAAACCGTCGGCCACCACCAGCCTGTGCCGCTCATCCTTGTCGCGAAGGTAGAGATCATCCCCCCAGACGTAGACAAATTCGCCTCCGACTCTGATTTCATCCCGCCTGAAAAGCGTTCTCCGATCAACGATACTTACCATGCCTGCCGTGGTGATATAGCCGTGTATCGAGCCTCCAGGCAGGTAAATGTCATCCACGCTGTCACCGACCGGAATTGTGGAGCGCTCGGAAGCATTCTTTCTTTCGAACACGTGAACGCCATTAGTTGTCCCGATCCAGGTATATGTTGTATCCGGATCCTGCCGTATCACCCGGACCGGGCCACTCGTGGTATAAACATCCACCAGCCTGTCACGGGTGAGAAACTCCAGCACGCTACCCCGGGTGCGCGTAAAACCATCGCTTGCTACATATGGCGGGTTGACCTTGAAAGGCCGGGTGGAATAAGTTCGGCTCAAGCCCACTATCTCCTTGACAGAAAACCGGTATAGTTCCGAAGGGGCCAGGGCGAATACCTCCTCATCGTGGGTAATCAGCCCGAGGATTGCCGAGGGCAGGAAAATCATACCACGCCTGATATAGCGGTTCAAATCAACATGGATGATATTGCGATCCTGGTCGGCAACCAGGTAGATTTCCGGGTTCGGAGTCGGCGCAAACAGTTGAACGCCGCGAGGCAGGTCCAGAATTGTCTGAGTGGACACGTTTGAAGGCGGGCTCTGCATGGAGACCACCAGGCTGTCGTCGAAAAAAACGTAACTGCGGCTTTCCGGATTGTAAAACATGCCGCCGCCCACTGGAACGATATCCTCGATCCGGTAAGTATCAGGGTCGAGCACCATTATGTTGCCACGGAAACAGTTATTGACAACGATACGGCGGTCCTGGTAAACCATATTGCCCAACAGTACGCCGACCAGGATCGAAACCTCCTCCTCAAGGCTTCCGATGTCGAGAATGGTGATCGAGCTGGCAAGTCCATTGGCCACATAAAGCCGGTCACCTCTCGCAATCAGAGGTCCGGGTCCCATCTCGAGCTGGACTTTGACAGGCCTGCCTTCCAGTTCGTCTTTCAGCATGTAGAGATCTCTCAAGCCGCCGCTGATAAACAACTTTCCGTTATGGGCCACAAGGTTCCGCAAGCCTACGCCTAGCTGAACGCGTTTCAGCTGTCCAGGTTTTTGCGGATCCACGCGGTAGACATCTCTGCCGCCGATAGCGAAAACAGTATTGCCCTCAGGATCTGAAGCCAGTTTGGAGACGGCTCCTCCCATGGAGACCAGCCGGTCGACACGCAAGCCTACCTCATCGGCAAGACGGACACGGTAGATAGCCGAGCTGCGGCAATCCCCGCTGGCCACGTAAAGCGAATTGCCCCGTAGCGGTGCATGATATGCCAGAATCGCTCCGGTGATTGAATTATTCGAGCCTGTGACAGAAAGGCTGGCTGGATCGTAAAGACGGAGAGCACCGTTTGAGCGGCTGGCAAGAAGAACAGCCCCTGATCCGGTTTCAAGGGCGAGAAGGTAGGGTGGGTCTATATCTGTGCGCACTCTTTGGGACTTTTCATCTGAGGCGAGGTCGAGCCGGACCAGGGAGCGGCCTGCATCGTCAGTGAAAAAAAGGTAGCGGGTATCGCTGGAAAGGAGCACTGCTCCGGGGTCGAAATCAAGGAAGAGGGTATCGCTGAGAGAATAGTCCTTGAGGCTGAAAACCAGCATGCCCTGGGAGTTGCGTTCGATAACATACAGTTCCGAGGCTTTCCTGTTGATCTCAAGCGCCTCAGGACCTCTGGAAGCCGGAATCACTGCATCGATATCAGGTTCGGCAATATTGATCACCGAGAAATTGCGCGATCCCCGGTTGACTGTGAGTAGCCTGTTCTGATCCAGTTCGAGCAGTTCTTCGATCAGGGTCCCGTTGCCGTTGACCGGCCCGAACTCGAAAAGGGCCTCGAGCTCCAAGCTGCGCCGGATTTTGTCGTACTGGAAACCAACCCTGCCTTTGGACCCTGGAATGGCCTTCGGCGTATAGATTCTGGGGTCCATCCCCCTCCAGCCGAGTACGTTGTAGGTGCGGATAAGCCATTCCATCGTTTCCGCATCGAGGCGCTGGACGAGTTCCACGTACTCAGGACGGAAATATCCTCCGAGATCGGAGGTGCTTTCGCAGTCGAGCGGGAGTTCGAAGCTCTGCCACGGAACACGGAAAGAGGCATCCGCCTCTCTCGGCCCGAGCACAAGGAGGACGAAAAAGAATATCCTGAAACCGCAAAAGATTTTTCCTGATCCCTCTCTTGCTTTCACAGGTTAAGGGTTCTCCATATTTAAAGACTTAATGATTATCTGGGGGGTTCGCTCCCGGGGTGACAAGTAATTCAAAGTTTACTCAAGCCAGGGCGGGCGAATCGGAAAACAGCGGTCGGCATTTTTTTCAAACCAGGGCCAGGATGAGAAAACATCACCGGGGCATGCCGGCCAGATCAAGTGTATCCGGCAGGGTCCTGCCGGCCAGTATTGTTTCGACAAAGTTGCTGGCGAACGGAGCCTGCTCGATCAGCTCTATTGCCTTCTGCAACTGCTTGTCGTAGCCGGTCAGGACGCGCTGTGCGGTGTTGCGATCATAACAGGCGTCCGCAATGTAGTAGTAAATCCATTGGCGAAGGAGGGGATCTACTTCTTCAAACTCTTCCTCAGTAAGTTCGAAGCCTTTATCGAGCATCATTTTTCGTGCTTTATTAATAATCTCGGGGGTAAGCTCGACAACTCTGTCCTTGAAATTTTCGGTATATTCCACTGAGTCGATAGAATCGGCGCCAACCGCAGGGTTCTCCTTTTTGAACTTAACCGCGAACCGGAACATCAGGTTTCGGAAATTCCCAGCCTGCTTGATGATTTTCATTTCGGAATCATTCCATTTTTCTTTCCGTAAAATCAAGTCAGGAGTGATTCCGCCTCCGCCGTGGACAATCCGACCGGCATCAGTAGTAAAACTCTGCAAAGTGTCTTCCGCAGAAAGAAGTGTGTGGTGGCCCTCCCCGCCATGACCATCGGAATGGATGCACCGCCCGCTGGGTGTGTAGTATTTTGCCGTTGTAAGCTTGAGAGCATAATTACTGTTTTTCAGGTCGATCACGGTCTGCACTGAGCCCTTGCCGTAACTTGTAATTCCCATGATCACCGCCTTGTCGTGGTCCTGAAGGGCACCGGAGACTATCTCGCTGGCCGAGGCGCTTCCGTTGCTAATCAAGCAGATTATCGGGCCGTCACCCCAGACCGGCGGTTTCTCTGCGGAAAAAACCTGATTGGAATTCTTGAGCCTGCCGCGCGTGGAAACGATAACCTGGCCGGGTTCGAGAAAGATATCAGCCACGTCCACTGCCCGCGAGAGCAGTCCTCCAGGGTTATCCCGCAGGTCAAAAATCAACTTCTTCATCCCGCGCGCTTTCAGGTCCTCAATTGCTCCGACCAGTTCCTCGCTGCTTTTATCAGAGAACACCCCCAGGCGCACGCAGCCGATTTCGGGTGTGAGCATGAATTCACCCTGAATACTTTCGATTTTAATAATCGCCCGGACTATCGGAAAGTAGATATCCTCATCCACTCCGAGCCTGCTGACCCAGATATTGACCAGTGTGCCGGGCTCCCCTTTGAGCCTGGAAACAGCTTCCTCAAGCGACATCCCCTGTGTGTGTTCATCCTCGATCCGCACGATCCGGTCGCCGCTCTGCACTCCGATTCGATGGGCCGGCGTTCCGGGAATAGGTGCCAGCACGGTCAGGGTGTCATCGCGGATGGAGATTTCGATCCCGATCCCGCCGAACTGGCCACGGGTCTGCTCCATAAGCCGCCGATGATGGCGCTGGTCGAGAATCTGGCTGTGGATATCCAGGCTTTCAATCAGACCCTCGATTGCTCCCATCAACAGATCCTCGGGAGGAACGAAATCCACGTAGTAATCGGAGATGATTTTCAAAACATCGTTGAACAACAGGAGGTTCCGGGTGCCGCCTGAGCGGTTATCGGTGTTTTGCGAGCCGAGAGTGCTCACACCAAAAAGGAGAAACACGATCATCAATATTTTCAAATGATTTCTCATTCTCCGCCCACTTTGTTGAAAATTCTTATCAGCCAAGCCGAAAAATACTCGAAATCTACTAAGGTTACTAATTTAAACGTTTTTAGAACTAAAAGTCAACCAGTAATAGCTGAGAAGTTATACTTTTTATAACATGGTGAAATGTTTGTTTCTTTCTTAACTATTGCTGTCAGACGTTTTGTTGAAGGGAAAAATTCAGAAGGAGAGAATCAAACCGATTAGCAATATTGACTTTCGAAGTCGAGTTGCTGGAAAAGCGGTTTCCTGTTATTTCGAACCTGCGGCCGTCACCTGGCTCTTTTCTGCGCTCTTTTCCCGTTTCAGACTGAGCATTTTAGCCCCACCGGGGAGGTAGTCCTCGGAAACCGGCTTGTCTATTTTGCGCAGGGCCCGGGTGATCTGCGCAATCCGCTTCGATTCGGCCACAATATGCTCCACCTTTTTCCTCACTTTCTTGTCCGAATCCGCCAGGTCTTTGAGCAAAAGTTCCGCGTTGCCGATGATTACCGTAAGAGGATTGTTGATTTCGTGGTTAACCGTGACCGCCACCTCACCCACGGCTGCCAGGCGTTCACGCTCAACCAGGGCGTC
Organism: Candidatus Glassiibacteriota bacterium; assembly: GCA_030604975.1. Lineage (GTDB taxonomy): Bacteria > Gemmatimonadota > Glassbacteria > GWA2-58-10 > GWA2-58-10 > JAUVUV01. The sequence goes on from JAUVUV010000002.1 coordinate 9,132, forward strand.
CTGGGCGATCTGCAACTGGCGGTTGGTTCGCTCTAACTGCCTGTTTTTTTCCGCCAGACGGTTGAAATAAAGGCTGCGCTCGATAATAACACTCAACTGGCCTGCGGCAATGGTGAGCACCTGAAGGTTGTGTTTGGTAAAAGAGCCAGCCCGAATGTGCCCGAAATTCATCACCCCGATTATCTTGTCTCCCAGAAGAAGGGGTATGGATAGAAACGAGCGCACGGGGTTTTTACCCAGGATTTTACCCCGGTGAAGTTCACTGAGCAGTATCGGCCTTTTCTGCTTGGCGACCCAGGCGCTCAGGCCGTTTCCCATATCGAAACTGACCGGCTGGATCAGATCCACGGCATGGCCCTTGCTAGCCACGAGGTTCAGTTTCTCTAGCTCATCACTGTAGATAAAAAGTGCGGCGAATTCAAAATCCACCAGTTCTTCCAGCAATTCCAGCACTGAATTGTAAGTATTTTCCGGTTCGGTGCAGGACTGGATTACCTGGCTGAGCTTGAAAAGAACCTCAAGCTCCTTTCTGGTCGCCTTTTTACCTGTTGTGTTATTATTTGTTTTCATACCTTAAATAATCGGTCTGAAAGCGTAAAAATTGAATTTTATATTCTGACAACTCCTGCCCTCTCTATATGGAACAAATAGGGGCGGTCCGAGAACCGCCCAACATGATTTCACTTTTTTCTTGTGCCGAAAAAGCCATGAAGAATTAAAAAAACTTTCTTTAAGGATGCGCCTTTCAGGATACCACCATTTGATGCAGAGTCCGCCTAGCGTTTGATCTTGACCAGGCGAGAGCCGCAGATCGGGCAGAGTCCGGGTTTTTCGGATATAATGTGTACCTCGTCCCCCCAGTAGCAGATATATTTGTCCACCAGGGTTCTCTGCATCCCGGTCATCACTGCTTCGAAGGTCTGGCGCGCCAGGTCCTGCATAGTCATCCGGGCAAGAGTTTCTTTTTCGCGGAAATTCAGGTGCAGCGCCGGGTCTTCAGTTATTGGATATATCTGAAATCCCCGGCCCACGCTTTTTTTGCCGATAACCTTTTTGGAGTACTGAAGGCTGCCGGTTTTGCCGTCCAACACTGCCAGATCCAGCTCGGCCCGGTAGGTCACTTTGTTCTTGTGAAAAAATACCGGAATTGTGAACCCATCGTGGAGATCCATATTGAAGGCGATCATCCTCAAGTAAACCAAATAATCGGAATCGGTAAGCTTGCAGATTCTGGCCAAGGAGCGCGGATCGTAGTACTCCGGCACGGAGACCCGATTGCGCTGGAGGATCTCCTCCACCTCCGTCTCTGTCCCGACAGTCAGGTAATCCGCAGAGCGGAGGTAGGCCCGCAGGTCGGTGACAAAATGCTGGATATCGAACGGATAGGAAGCAGATTTGCCCCGTACGTCGAGAAGGCAGAGCTTGGTCGGTGGGTAAACAAGTTTTTCCGGGGGCAAGGGTAGTTCTGCAAAGCTATTGTCATGGCTCTGAGCATGAAGAGCATAAACGCAAATACCGGTCCAGGCACAGACCAGAAGGATTGAAAAAGTCAGGACAGCAAAACTGTCTTTATACGTTGATTTCAAGTTCAAGATCCACCTCGCGATCTATGCTCTCTGGCTTTATCCCCTGATAATCTTTCTTCTTGCGGCCAAGCAGACTGCGGGCCTGGCCATAGCGGCTGCCAAGGGTTTTCCCGGAAGTTTTGCCAGCCTGCGTTTCCTTCGCCTCGGAGCTGCCTGCGAGCGCCCATTTGATTTCCTCGCGTGAGAGGTCCATCTCCTGTGCGATATCGCTGATCGTCCAGTTCTTACTCCTCAGTTGCCGGATCAGGCGGGTCTGGAGGTCGTCCCGTTTGCGACCGAACGGGGTGGAAACCGATTCAAAGCTCTCCGGCTGATCTGCTCTGGAGAGTTCCTCTTTAATCCTCTTTGCGATATCAGCGCCGTACATTCCCCTCTCACCCACCGGCTGGAGGTGAAGCTCCAGTCTACTTTCCGTAGCTTCTATTACCGGCTGAGATGCTCTCCTTTTTGCCGCCAGCTCTCTGGCCAGCACAACTTCCATCTGGCGCTTTTTCTCGACATTGGGGGCCAGCGGCCGTCCAATACCTGTATCTTGAGATCCGGGATTCGACTTAAGGCGGTCTTCCATGATCAAATTCGGAACCACAGATTTAGGCTTGCCGGACTTGCGCAGGGCCACTTTTTCACCGACAACGGTGAGAAGGAATAAAACTCCGAGAATTATGGTGAGGATTTTTACCTGCCTGCGCAGAAGCCCCACATTTGGCAGGGCAATTACATCCGCAACTGTTTGCCTTAAAGAAATCAGCATCGAGGTTTCATCCCGGGCCTGGCGGGCCTGGATTTTTTCCGGCTGTGCTTCACTCGCGCCCCCTGAACCACCCTCCGAAATCAGACCGGCGGGCGCCGCCGAGACCTGTTCTTTATCGCCGGGGTTATCCTGAGCGGCATTCTCTGTTACAGGCTCCAAATCCAGTACCTGCCTCTCATGTCCGCCAGGTAAGCTTTCCTCTTCGCTTTTAACCGGCTCACCCGATTTTTGGCGCAGGCCCCCACCGCTGCCGATTGATTTCTCGAAATGGTGTACTGAAAGCTTAGTTCTACCCATGTCTTTGTAAACCACTCCTAACTGGAAATGGGCCTCAGTGTAACTGCTGTCGAGAGAGATCGCCTTTTCCAGTAATTGTGCCGCCTCTTCCAGCCTGCCTTCTTCCTTGGCGACCAGCCCTTTTGCGAAATAAACGGTTGCAGCTTCCCGGAGGTTACTGGCAACATTATTCTGAATTGCGGAGGATGCCGAAACTTTCCTTGCGAGCTTGTTCAGCTCATTTTTAGCGGCTTCTTCCAGGGCTCGGTAGTCGATTTCCGGATGGCCGGTGATAAGACTCATCCGCTCGTTTTCATCCGGCAGATTGGAGACAAAGTTTTTCCAGCTCCCGGCAAGCGAGGTGTAATCCCCGTTCCCGTAGTGAATCCAGCTCAGGTAGAGCCTGGCATCGTCGCCGAAGCTGCTGCTTTTCTGTGCCCGATTAAAGTTGATCAGGGCTTTATCGGTCTGACCGAACTTGTAACGGATAAGACCGGCCTGATAATAGCTGTCTGCCACCCGGTTTCCGGCCCGGATAGCGCTGCGGAACGACATCAGTGCGGAGTTGTAATTGCCTTTCTGCATCTGGCTCACGCCCTGCGCATAATATCCCTTGCCGAACATCGAACCGCCAAGGCCGGTCTGCTGGAAGGGTGTCCGCTCCGAGAGCTCGAGGATAAAGCGGGGCGGGTTCTTTATTTCGCGGGTCTTCACCTTGAACGGGTGGCGGGCCTTCACTCTTAACACTGTGGTTTCCGTACCTAGCGGGAGAAAAGTCACTGACTCGAGGTGGGGGTCGTTTTCATAAAGGAACGACTGCTTACTCAAGTTTTAGATCCCAGCCTTGTCAAAACGCACGAATACCAGCTTCTCTCCGGCATTTATCTCCACGTTGGCTTTCACCGGCTGGTCGAGGGTGATTGCGACCCTCACGTAGTCGTCCTCGCTGAATACTTGTATATCGGTTATCTGGGCAGCCCTGCACAATCCGGCAGAGAGAAAAACTGCTGCCAGGCAGACAGCGAGCAGACTCGTCATTTTACTCATGGCAATTATCCCGAAAGGTTGAATATCATGATAATGGCAAGCGGCGTGCGGAAAGGAGTTTTCCTTTTATGCGTTCCTTCCCTTTCATAGCTGGGTTTGAGCAATAGTCGTGCCATATACCACAGGGGCCGTTTGGGGGATTTGGCGCTGGTCATACGAGGCTTTAAGCTGCGGCTGCGAAAGGAATCAAGGAAGGAATCGGGCTCAAATCGGCAAATTTTGCCTGGAGCGAAATTCAAGTTATTCCGATGACGAAAAATCAGGCAGTCAGCGCGCTGCCCTGCGATCCGCTGATCGTCTCCTCGACTTCAGGGCTGGGTTCCTTGCCGAGAATGATACTGATAAACGTATCCGCCACTCCCATTTCCGCCCGGATTGCAGCGAGATAGTAGCCGAGGTCTACTTTATCGTTCTCGTCGAGTTTCAGCGGCAGGTTATGCAGAACTCCGCGGTAGAACTGAGGGACCAGGGGGTCTCCACCGCTGCCGATACGGGCGGCCCGAGTGAGGATATTTGCAAAATGGACAATAGCGCACAGTTCAGGCCTGGCCTTAGCGGTCAGGGGGATGTGGTGCCGCTTGATCGCCTCGACCAGAGACTCGGGCAGGTTCCATCGTTCAGCAAGCCAGCCGCCGACCTCGGCGTGGGTCACATCGAATACTTTGTCCTCGGCCTGTGCCAGGGAGATATTCTCCTGTATCATAAGGCGCAGGGCTTGCGAGTATCTGGCTGTCTGGAACTGGCTGAGAATCACTTTGCCTATGTCGTGTACCAGGCCCGCAACAAACGCCTCGCTCTCCATGGCACGGAACCCGTGCAAGCGAGCAAGCATCCGGCTTGCCACGGCCACTCCTACCGAGTGCTCCCAGAAACGGGTGTAATCCAGCAGTTCGTCTTCGTTTGAAGCCCTGGTAAAACGGGAGATCACGGCAACCGAAAGCCCCAGGTTCTTGATCGTATCGAAACCGAGAACCACGATTGCGAGGTTGATCGAGCTAATTGGATTTGGAAAGCCGTAATAGACGGAATTGGCAAGTCGCAGGATACGTGCTGTGAGTACCTGGTCGGTCCTGACCAACCGGCTTAGCGAGCGGGCCGAGCTTTTCGGGTCATCGATCAGCTCGACCATCTTGGCTACAATAGTGGGCAGGGTCGGCAGGTTGATAATAGTCTGCGTGATTCTCTTCAGGTGAGTTTTGTCGATGCCGGGTGCTTTTTTCATCTTATCCTGACGGGTCTGCAAGCCAGAAGCCGTACTCAAAAAGCTGTTCACTATCATGCCCGCAGGTCGATCCTTCGTCCCGGGAGCGGCATTTCCTTATCGACATCGCCTCCCTGCGATTCGTTACTCGACATTTCTTCGGTTATTTCAGAGGTATCGGACTCGGTCTTTTTCTTCTTACCTTGTTCAAAACCTTTATTCTCTCCACTCGAATGGGCGCTCTCTTCGAATGGTTCTATCTTTTCGAGCAAGAACTCCTCGAAACTGACTTTTTCACTTTCCCGGCCAGTGATTCTTTTGCCCCGGTCAACCGGCAAATAATTCTGATTGCCGGAAATAGGCACCACCATAGGGATACCCCCCTTTCGTTGGGCGACAACTAGCCACCCGGATAGAAAAGGGCTGATTCGCGCTATCAGCGGCTCTGATCATAAACTCCGGTGGTAATCCGAATGTATTAATATGCAAATTTAATGCCTGTATTTTTAACTGCCGTTTACCGAAATACCTTTCCTCCTTTACCAGGAGGGCCCACGGTCGCCTCCCGCAATGGATGCCAAAATTAATCCTACAGGGTATATTTCAATTTTCCGCGAAGTCTTAACATTGCCTCGGTGTGAATCTGGCAGACCCTTGATTCTGAGATCTGCATCACTTCACCAATCTCCTTGAGTGTCAAGCTCTCATAGTAGTAGAGCGCGATCACGAGTTTTTCTCTTTCGGGAAGGGCGTATATTCCTCACACCAGCAGCTGCTTGACCTCTTTGCGTTCGAGTATGGAGTGGGGGCCGAAATTTCCCGCGTCCTCGATCACATCGCCGAGGCTGATCGACTGGTCGTCATCTTCGTAAACCAAGTCGTTGAGCGAAAGAAAGGTTATCGGACTGACCTTCTCAAGCAGGGCCTGGTATTCGCTGAGGCTGATTCCCAGTTTTTCCGACATTTCTTTTTCGCTGGCCGGGCGGCCTAATTCTCCCTCCAGTTCATGAAGGCATTTCTCGAGGTCCCTTGCCTTTTTCCGCACACTACGGGGTACCCAGTCCAGGCTGCGCAGGCCATCGATAATCGAGCCCTTTATCCGCAGCGCGGCGTAGGAGGTAAAACGGACCTGTTTTTCCGGTTTGTAGTTTTCTATTGCATCTATCAGGCCGAGTATGCCCAGGCTTTTCAGATCACCGAGTTCCACTGACTGGGGCAAGGAAACCGCCAGGCGCTCTGCTATGTAGCTGATCAGAGAAAGGTTGGCGAGCAGAATTTTCTCTCTGATCTTGTGGTCACCTGTTTTCCGGTATTCGGCCACCATGTGTTCGATCTGTTCGTTTTTACGAGCCCGCTCCTCGGCTTTGTTGACTCCGGAGCCTGTGGAAGGCTTATGCTTGGGGCCGGAGGGTTTTTTCCTGGAGTTCTGAAAAACGGTATTTTGCTGGTAGTTTTGCAGCATAGAGCCTTGCTTGTTAGAAAGTTATCAAGTCAGCTCGTTCTGTTCCACGTTTTCAGCCACACTGGGCTGGCTGGTCTCTTCCTCTTCAGAAGATTCCTCTTCAGAAGATTCCTCTTCAAGAGATTCCTCTTCAGGGCCCATTTCCTCGAACTTCTCCATTCTTTCCTGCTCTACGCTCATGACCATTTTCAGGAAATACCAGCGCATCAGGAAACCGACCAGGCTGAAAAAGACCATCAGAATGATAGAGCGGAAAAGGGCAGTCATGAACGGAATCCCGCTGACCACGCATATCAGCATCGTAAGATATGACAATAAAAACGAGAGTTTCAGTATATTGCCTTGCATCTTCGCCTTGGAGCAGTTTCAATGAGATTCAGAACACGTTATTTACCACCAGTTTTGCGATTTTCACCGGGTCCGCCGCCTCGATATCCTCCGGCACCTCCTGACCGAAAGTGAGAAAGCTCAGCGGGATCTCCGAATTCCGAGCCACCGAAACGATTGAACCGAAAGTGAGAGTTTCATCGAACTTGGTCAGCAGAAGCCGCATGTTTTTTCCTGTCCTGAAGCGTTTGATCGTATGGGCCATGTCTTTCGGCTTAGTGTTCACCGAGAGTACGAGATGAACCTCATCGGGATCGGCAGCCTGGAGCAGGTTTTTCAGTTCACCCAGCATCTTCTCGTTGAACTGGCTGCCTCCAGCTGTATCGATCAGGATCACCTCCTTGTCCCGGTGGCGTTTCAACAGTTTGGTAATGTCGCGCGGCGAGTGGACAATCTCCATTGGGATATCGGCGATTTCACTGAAAGTTCCGAGCTGCTGGGTAGCTGCCACCCGGTAGGTATCCGCGGTCAGCATCGCTACCTTTTTGCCGCCATAGAACTTCTTGTTTGTGGCCAGTTTTGCCAAGCTGGTTGTCTTGCCCGTTCCCGAGGGTCCGGTCAAAACGATTACCAGCGGACTATTCTCTCGCATCGGTGTCGGTTTGGCCACATTGATCATCCGCGAGATTTCCTCGATCAGGCATTTTTCCACCTTCTCGGGTTGGGAGTATTCACTCTCGCTGAAACGGGCCAAAACGCTCTGAATAAGGTCGCCAGCGATTTTCTCTTCCAGTTCGATATTCACCAGTTTCTTGTAAATATCTTTCAGAACCGGCGGCAGGGAGGGCATCCGCTGGTATTTGATCTGCTCGGCCATCTCGCCCACGGCGGATTTCAGATCCTTGAGTTCATCATGAAGCAGGAGCACCCTGCCGCTTTCCGAGGAGTTCGGGTAAGCCCGCCCTGAACCGAATGAACCTGTAGAGAGGGGTTTCACCTCTGCCAGAGTATCCTTGATCAAGCCTGAAAACTCAGCTCTGGAGGACTGGACTACTGGCCCGTTATCGCCCACAGTCACGGAAATATGCGAGTCGGCAGGACTGCCGGTCTTTGCCGTGCGCTTGTGGTCGACGAGGATATTCTCCTCTGTGGTCGCTGTTACCTCGAACATCTCCTTGCCCAGAAAGTCCAGAAATCCACCTCGGCTGATTTTGCGCGAGCCCAGGATCACCGCACCGGTGCCCAGGTCTTTTTTCATTTTTTCCAGGGCGTCCCGCATTGAGGGCCCCACGTATTTTTTTACTTTCATGTCAGTGATTTCTCCCTTTCTGTCTGGACGGTACCATAGGAAACAATTTCAGCAGTTTGCGGCAGTTCAGCATAGGAAATCACCACCAGATTCGTGAAAACCGGTTCGACCATGCGCTTGAAATACTGCCTCATAGTGGGCGAGCAGACCAGCAGCGGCTGCAGGCCTTCCGTGCTCATTTTGTCTACCTGTTCCTTGAGAGAGGAGGTGATTTCCTCGATAAAGCGCGGGGGCAGGGCCAGAGGGCTGCCTTTGGTTGCGCTTGATTGAATAACGTCTGTAATGGTTTTTTCAATTTCCGGCGCCAGGGTGATTGCGGTCACCTTACTCTCGCTGTCCTTGTAAAGGTTGTAAATCGTGCGGTTCAGGCTCTGGCGCACGTACTCGGTCAGGATGTTCAGGTCCTTGGTATGGCTGGCGAAATCCGAAAGCGCCTCAAGAATTGTTACCAGGTCGCGGATCGGAACCCTTTCACGGAGCAGGTTCTGAAGTATTTTCTGGACCGACCCTACACTCATCACGTTTGGAATCAACTCATCGACCAGGGTCGGGTTTTCCTTTTTCACATTGTCCAGCAGGGTCTGTGTATCCTGCCGGCTCATGATTTCGTGGGCGTGCCGTTTGAGAGTCTCCATCAGGTGGGTAGCCAGTACCGCCGGCGCCTCGACAACGGTATATCCGTTCATCTCGGCTTTTTCTTTGTTTTCCTCGGTGATCCAGATCGCTTCAAGGTTGAAAACCTGCTCGACAGTGAGCTGGCCTTCCACCTTTTCTGTAACGGTTCCGGGGTCGAGAGCCATGTACTGGTTGACCATCACCTCTCCCTGCGCGACCTCTACACCCCGGATCTTGATCACGTATTCGTTGTTCTTGAGCTGAATATTGTCCCTGATCCGGATCGGCGGAACGATAATCCCGATCTCAAGCGCGCACTGCTTGCGGATCTCGGTGATCCGTCCGAGGAGGTCGCCTCCCTGATCAATATCCACCAGGGGGATCAGCCCGTAGCCGATCTCCAGTTCCAGGGGATCGACCTGGAGGTATTCTTCGATCTGGGCACTGATATCGGCTGGGGCTGCCGCTTCCTCTTCCAGCTCTTCGCCCACTTTCTCTGCCTCCTTTATCTGCCTGTGCGACCCTATGGCCAGCAAGCCGACAATTGTGGCCATGACCAGGAAAGGCGAGGTGGGAAGGCCGGGCATTAATCCGAAAAAGATCAGCACCGCCGAGGTGATAAACAGCGCGCGCGGTTTGGCCGTCAACTGTTTCTGGATGTCAAAGCCGAGATGGTTTTCGCTGCTGGCGCGGGTGATGATTAGACCTGCAGAAGTGGAAACCACCAGAGCCGGGATCTGGCTCACCAGGCCGTCACCGACTGTGAGCAGGGTATAAGTCGTGAGCGCATCGGGAAAAGTCATCCCTCTCTGCAATACGCCGATAATAAACCCGCCTAATATATTAATAAAGGTAATCAGGATCGCCGCAATCGCATCGCCCCGGACGAATTTTGCGGCACCGTCCATGGCGCCGTAAAATTCGGCTTCACGGTCGATCTTATCGCGCCGGTCTCTCGCCTGGTGCTCATCGATCAGGCCGTTGTTCAGGTCGGCGTCGATGGCCATCTGCTTACCCGGCATCTTGTCCAGGGTGAAACGCGCGGCAACCTCGGCAATACGCTGGGCACCTTTGGTCAAGACTAGAAAGTTTATAATCACCAGGATTGCGAAAATGATAATACCGACCACATAGTTACCGCCCACCACGAAAGTACCGAAAGATTCGATCAAGCGTCCTGCATAGGCCTGGCCCAGGATAAGCCGGGTGGTCGCCACATTAAGCGAGAGCCTGAACAGGGTCGCCATCAGCAGCAGGCCGGGGAAAACCGATAATTGCAGCGGCTCGGTAGTATAGAGTACCACTACCAGGATCACCAGGGCCAGGCTGATATCCAGAGTAAGCAACAGGTCTATCATGAACGGCGGCACGGGGATAATCATCACCACCAGGATCCCTACCAGACCCAGGGCGAGCATCACATCGCTGTATTTTGAAAAGCGCATATTTTTAGCAGGTGCTTAAAGTTTTATGTATCCTGATTCCTGACTCCTGCTCCGAAAATAATGGACCAAAGGAGCGTTATTCCATGGATTCGGTAAAAACCACCCGTAGGGGCGCGCGGCCGCGCGCCCCTACAGAAA
>JAUVUV010000522.1 GCA_030604975.1 Candidatus Glassiibacteriota bacterium
GCTGATTTTATCATCTCGGGGGGCAGGGGGCTGAAGGATCCCAAGAACTTCGATCTCATTGAGAAGCTGGCCAGGACAATTGGTGGAGCAGTAGGGGCGTCCAGAGCCGCAGTCGATGCAAGCTGGATTCCTTATTCTCACCAGGTGGGACAGACCGGAAAAACAGTAAATCCTATGATCTATATAGCCTGTGGAATATCGGGCGCTATTCAGCACCTGGCAGGCATGAAATCCTCAGATATTATTATCGCCATAAATTCCGATCCAAACGCCCCTATATTTGATGTGGCTCACTTCGGGATTGTGGGTGACCTCTTCGAGGTTGTACCGGAGCTGGTCAAACAGCTTGGGGGATAGTTTTTAAAAAATCAAGGCTTTTTCTCAGATAAGCAGCTGACCGATCTCTTTAAGTTCGGGCATTCGCTCGTAAACAGGTTTTCTGCCTACGTGCTCTTCTTTATCCAGATTAGCTGTCTTTATATAGAGTTCATTGACCATGTCGGAAAAAATGCCAAGATTTGCCGAGAAATTGTTGATTGCCATTTCACGCAAGATGCGGTCTCGATCGGTATCTCCGTTCTGCCTGGAAAAAATGGTTTCTGAGCCTCCTGCCAGGATGGATTTTATTTTAGGCATGACCTCCTCTTTGGCATGATGAATGAATGTGGCAGCGGCAAAGATCTGTTCGTATAGCTCTTTATACTGATAACCCTGGAGTTTATAGTAGTCTGTCTTCTCGGTAAAATGGTCCAGGGCATCCTGGGTTTCTCGAGGAATCTTCATGTGTATAAAGGCTTTACGTATATATCTGTTATAGATGTTATTGTGATAATGATCTCGTATACGATCAATTATATCGAATATTTCTTGTTCTTTTATGGGCATTCCCATCCTCCAGCACAATGTTAAAGCTATACAAAGCAGGGGTTCGGGTCAATGGAAATAAACCGCTAAAATGGAAACTCCTGTGCCCCAGCTCATATTTTTGACCGCCTCGTTGTATCCTTCGTCTTGACCTTGCTGTTGAAAAAAATCTATGTTTAGTACCTTAGGAGGAAGAACATGGAACTGTTTAAAGCAATCGCCAAAAGGCATAGTTACCGGGGAGGATTCCAAAAAGAGAGAATTCCCCGGGAGGATCTGAGTAAAATCGTTCAGGCTGGAATTCAGGCCCCGTCCGGAAAAAATGCTCAGACCACAGAGTTTGTGATTATCGACGATGCAGAGATTCTCAGGCAGCTCGGCAAAATACTGGATAAAAAGGTTGTTCTGGAGGCCCGGGCGGTCATTGTCTGCATCATTGAAGAAATTCCTGTTTTTGAGGGGATTTCTTTTGCTGTAGAAGATTGTGCGGCTGCTGTTGAAAACATGCTGCTGGCAGTCACTGCCCTGGAGTATGCAACCGTCTGGATCGACGGCGTCTTGAGATCGGAGAAAAGGGGAGAAAGAATTGCCCGGCTCCTGGATCTTCCGGCCAAAAAACAGGTGCGAATAATCCTGCCCCTGGGAGCGCCTACAGAGGAGGGAACTCAGCGAGAGAAAAAGCCCTTTGAAGAACGGGCCTGGTTTAACCATTATCCGTAACATGAAGGAAGTATAATGAGCGAGGAAAATCTGAAAAAGCTGAATGAGTTAAATCATCCATATATGATGGAGGTAATAGAGAACTATATTAATCTCCTAAAACCCGGCAAGGTCACGGTAAGCACGGATAACCAGGAAGATATTAATTACATCAGAGAACTGGCTATCAGGAACGGGGAAGAGAAGAAACTCGCCATGGAAGGCCATACAATTCACTACGATGGATACTACGACCAGGCAAGGGATAAGGAAAACACCTGTGTCCTGGTGACACCGGAGATGAAGATGAGTAAGGTCATCAACACCAGGGAGCGAGAGGCAGGACTTGCAGAGGTCCATGCAATCATGGATGGTGCTATGGAAGGTA
>JAUVUV010000115.1 GCA_030604975.1 Candidatus Glassiibacteriota bacterium
ACTGTTAATGCAAAACTTAGACGTAAAAAATTCCCCTCTAGAAAGAGGGGTGGCCGCGAAGCGGACGGGGTGTGTAACTCCCCTCTTGAGAGGGGTGGCTGCGAAGCGGACGGGGTGTGTAAATGAAAGTTTTCTACAACCCAAAACTGAAAGAACTTGCCCGGAAGTTAAGGAAAAACAGCACCCTGGCTGAGGTACTGTTATGGCAAAAGTTGAGAAACAGACAAATGCACGGTTACGACTTCCATCGCCAGAAACCAATTGATAATTACATTGTGGATTTCTTCTGCCACAAGCTGAAGCTTGTTATAGAAATAGATGGGGAGAGCCATAACAGCAAAACAGAAGAAGATCGTGATAGGCAGAAGAGACTGGAAACGATAGGGTTACATGTTTTACGGTTTCTGGATTCAGATGTAAAAAACAATATGAAAGGTGTTCTCGAAGCAATTGAAGAATGGATAAAGGCCCGTGAAAAACGACACACCCCTGTATCCCCTCTTGATAGAGGGGACTTATAAGGCAAAAATTTCGCTTAAAACCGATAAATTTCGGAAAGTCTTAACAGCATGGAACTAAAAAATTCCCCTCTAGAAAGAGGGGTGGCCGCGAAGTGGGCGGGGAGTTAATTCCCCCCTATCAAGGGGGGTGCCTGCAGAATGCAGGCGGGGGGTGTAATATCCCCTGGGTCAAAACACGACCACAATATCAATGCCTAACCTCCACCTGCACTACCCGTGGTGGCCTGATTCCCAATAACTTCCCTATCCTCCCTGCAAAAGCCTCCACATCCCCGGTGCAGTAAAAATCTCTCCTGCCGTTTTCTTCCGCACCGATGCCGTGCTCCCCCATCAGCCGCTGCACCTGCTCTGCTACTGCCCGGCCCGGTTCGAGAATTTCTACAGCGGGACCGAAAGCTTCCTGCAAAAGCTCCTGCAGGAAAATATAATGCGTGCAGCCGAGCACGACTTTTGCGCCAGTGCTTAATTCCCCCAGAGCATTTTTAACAGTCTTTACAACCTGAGCGGCTACTTTTCTGTTCCTGAAACTGCCGTTCTCGACCACCTGGGCCAGAAGCGGCAGGCACACTGCCTCAACCCGCCTTCCCTGAGAAAATTTTTTCACCAGATCGGCATACTTCTTTCCGGAAGCCGTATTCTGAGTGAGAAGCACGCAGATCGGCTCCCTATGGCCTGCCAGCTCTGCAGCAACTTTCACCGGTGGCTCGACACCCACGAACGGTATATCGAACACCTCTCGCAGATGGCGAATAGCGACAACCGTGGCTGTGTTACAGGCAACCACCACCAGCTGAGCGCCCTTTTCGACAAGAGACCGTGTTATTGCTTCAGTTCTTGATTTAAGGAATCGTGTGGAGCGCGGACCGTAGGGGAATGCAGCAGTGTCCGCCAGGTAGAGGATGTCGGCCCGGGCAGCAGTTTTGCCACTTCGCGTAAAATTGCGAGCCCGCCTACACCTGAGTCGAAAATCCCGATCATTTGGCCGAGGAACTGAGTTTGGAGGAGGCCTGGGCCAGGGAACGCACCGCCTGGTCGAGGCATGAACGGACACAGTTCTCCACGGCGGCGACTACTGCATCAGGAGACTGGAGCACGGTTATCGGGGAGGTGGCCGAAACCTCCTCCCGCCAGAGTCGCTCGCCTCCTCTGGCGTATTGTAGGCTGAACTCGAGATCCATTTTGACAGCAGGCCCGGTCGGCTCGGCAACTTCCTCGAAACAAAGGATACGGCCGGAGAGCACGAGGTCGGTGCGGCTCATGGTGGGCATGCGGCGAACCTCGGTGAACAGCTCGCTTTTGCGAAGGTAGGTGACTGTGGCCTCGGCGAGCATTTTCTGCGGAGGAACTCCCCAGCGCCGGTAATAATCGGCAGCTATCTCATAATTGCCGCGGCGGTAAAGAAGGTTGTCGCGGGCATAGATACCCTCTGCCTCGAACTGCGGGACACCCACAGAGTAATCCAGCCGCTGGCCGTAGCTTCCGGCCTCGGGAACGATCCTGCCGATAGTATAGTAATGGGTCTCTGGCACCGAAGCGCAAGCCAGGGTCAGGAGTGAAGCCAGAGCGCTGAAAATAAGGGCTGCCGAACCGAATTTGTTTCGCATGGTGTGGGAACCTCTACCCTGTGGAACCGGGCTTTCATGCCGGCATTCGAACCGGATGGGAAAGGATCAGGCCTCTTTTTTCTGGGCTCTGCCTTTAAGTATCATAAGCGGTTTCTCTTTCTGTACCACCGCCTTGTGAGTAATCACCACTTCCTCGACATCTTTTCGCGAGGGGATCTCGAACATCAGGTCGAGCATCACTTCTTCAATCACCGCCCTTAAACCGCGGGCGCCACTGCCTCTCTTGATCGCTGTATCGGCTATCGCACCGAGGGCTTCATCCTTGATCTTGAGTTTCACGCCCTCCAGCTCGAACATACGACTGAACTGCTTGACAAGGGCATTTTTGGGCTCGATCAAGATTCTGATCAGTGATTCCCGGTCGAGGTCGCAGAGCGAGGTTGTTACCGGCAGTCGGCCTACAATTTCCGGGATCAGGCCATAGCCGATCAGGTCTTCCGGCTCGACCTCCTTGAACGTGTCGTACTTTTCTGTCTGCTTGTCCTTGGTTTCTTTCATCTTGCTCCCGAAACCGATTGACTGCTGACCGGTCCTGCGCTTGATGATTTTTTCCAGGCCCTCGAAAGCGCCGCCGCAGATAAAGAGGATGTGGTGAGTATTGATCTGGATGTATTCCTGCTGTGGGTGTTTCCTGCCGCCCTGAGGCGGAACAGAGGCCACAGTGCCCTCGAGGATTTTCAGCAGCGCCTGCTGCACGCCCTCGCCGCTCACGTCACGGGTGATCGATGGGTTATCGCTTTTACGGCCTATCTTGTCGAGTTCGTCGATGTAAACTATACCCTGCTCGGCCTCTCCCACATTATAATCGGAAGCCTGCAGCAGGCGTACGAGGATGTTTTCCACATCCTCGCCAACGTAACCTGCCTCGGTAAGGGTGGTGGCATCGGCTATGGCAAAGGGCACGTTGAGCATCTTGGCCAGAGTCTGGGCAAGGAGCGTTTTTCCTACGCCCGTGGGTCCGATGAGCAGAATATTGCTCTTTTCGATTTCTACATCACCGCTGGCTATCTCGTCTTCCGTGCGCCTGTAATGGTTGTAGACTGCCACTGAGAGCGTCTTTTTCGCCATTTCCTGGCCGATAACATACTGGTCCAGGAAATCCTTGATTTCCTGCGGAGTGAGCAGCTTGCGCGGGCTTTCCTGAGCCCTGCGGGATTCGTCTTCAACCATAATTTCGTTGCAGAGACGAATGCATTCGTCGCAGATAAAAACGTTGGGGCCAGAGATCAGTTTACGGACCTGTTTCTGGCTTTTGCCACAGAAAGAACAGAACAAACCACCTTTCATCGGGCCGTTACGATTTTTCATCTTTGTCTCTCTGAATAGGGTCTGAGGATTTTGCCGGCTTAATGATGAATGATAATATCATCAATCAGCCCGTATTTTTTAGCCTCCTCCGCAGACATGAAAAAGTTGCGGTCAGTATCCTTCTCTATCCTTTTCAAATCCTGGCCGGTGTTCTCGGCAAGGATTTTGTTCAAGAGTTGCTTGGTTTTGAGGATCTCCTGGGTGTAGATCTCCAGGTCCGAGGCCTGGCCCTGGGTTCCGCCCGCTGGCTGGTGGATCATGATCCTGGCGTGAGGGAGGCAGTAGCGCTTTCCCCTGGCTCCCCCGGAGAGGAGAAAGGCTCCCATGCTTGTCGCCTGACCAACGCACATAGTGCTTACATCCGGCTTAATAAACTGCATGGTATCGTAGATTGCAAGCCCGCTGGAGACCACCCCCCCGGGGCTGTTGATATAAACGGAAATATCCTTTTCCGGCTCCTGGGCTTCCAGGAAAAGTAGCTGTGCGACCACCAGGTTCGCAATCTGGTCATCAATCTGAGTCCCGATAAAGATTATCCGGTCTTTGAGCAGTCGTGAATATATATCATAGGCTCTTTCAACTGCGCCGCTTTTTTCGATGACCATAGGGATCAATGTCATGGATGGCTCCCTCAGGCTTACTCCTCAACCTGTTTTATATCGTTATTTTCTAGCAGGAATCGTACCACTTTTTCTACCAAGATCAGTGAGCGGAGATGATTCATCGCCTCGCGGCTGCGGAAATCCTTGCGCACCTCCTCTGCCGTCTTGTCGAGCTGGGTGGCAAACTCCTCGATCTTGGCGTTGATGTCCTCATCTGCTACAGAAATCCCTTCTCTGCGTGCGATCTCGCCCATCACATACTCTCTTTTGACAGCAAACTCAGCCGAGGGGCGAATCAGCTCGGCCATCTGCATTTCATCCCCAGCCTGGCCTTGCTTTCTGATATTCTCGATCTGCCGCTGAATCGTTACTTCAACCAGCGAGGACGGGATATCGAAGGGGTTAGCCTCGATGATCTGCCTGAAAAGATCCTCCTCCACCTGCCGGTCGGCGCGCTGGTTTATTTCGCGTTCCAGGTTTTCCCAGATCATCGTCCTCAAGGCGGCCAAATCCTCGGTCTGGCTAATCTGCTTTGCGAAATGATCGTCCACCTCCGGAAGGGATTTCTGGCGGACGTTCTTGATATCCACCATGTAGGTTACTCTCTGTCCTTTGAGTGATTCGTCCGGGTAGTCCCCGGGAAAATCGATTTCTATTTTCTGGTTTTCTCCCTCGCTCTTGCCCACCAGCGCATGGCTGAACAAGGCGTGAGAGTCCTCGTGGCCCGCCATGACTAACTGATTCGTGCGGCGTCCCTCAGGGCTGGTGTTGCCCTTCTCGTCCAGCACGCTGAAATCCAGCAGAAGGTAATCGCCCTTGTCTGCGGCACCATCCTTGGGGACAAAATTCGCATACTGCTCGCGTAGGTTTTCGATCGTTGAATCCACGTCCTCATCGCTCACCTTGCTAACCTTTTTCTCGATCTTGAATTTCTTGTAGCGAGCCAGTTCTATCTCAGGCGATACCTCGAAACGGGCCTGGAAACTCAGCTTGTAATCATCCTCCAAATCGACTTTTTCCACCTGTGGCTGGCTCAGTGGAGCGATCTTTTCCTGCTCGAGCGCTTTCTGGAAATTTTTGGAGACTACTTTCTGCAGTAACTCCTCCCGGATCGAACCGGCGTAAGTTTTTTCAATCAGATTCCGCGGCGCTTTGCCGGGACGGAAACCCTTGACCTTGGCTTCTTTCCTGATTTCGGCAATTACCTTCTCCCTCTCCAATTTCACCGCTTCCGGCTGGACGGTTACGCTCATCGTCCGTTCACAGGGGCCGCTTTCTGTTAGTTCAACTCTCAACAGCGAATCTGACATTTCACCTCTCGTCAACCAACCATCTTTAAGTATTTCAAAGCGTTACTACAGATCAAAATGGTGCGAAAGGGGGGACTCGAACCCCCACGGGTTTCCCCACAGGATCCTAAATCCTGCACGTCTACCAGTTCCGCCACTTTCGCTCACTTATGGGAATAGTTTAATCCTTTAGAAAATACCAGTTTATGACGTTGGTGTCAAGCGCTAAAGTAAATTACTGACACCGCAGAACCGCTTCCCCAGCGGTGTGAGAAGATCCTGGGAATGCTATTTTCCGGGCACTATAGCCCTTTATGAGCGGGTTTTATCAGGCTCTGGTCTTTAGTATAATATTCGCTGCTCCATTTCGAGATAGTTCCGCCCAGGTGCTCAGTTAGAGCCGAAATTGCCGTTATAGTGAGTTTGCCGGCCTGGGGCTTTAGCAAAATCCAACTGGGAAGCTGCACCGAACATGCTGAAAAATCAGCTTATCACTGTGGCGCAAAAAAACCCGGCAGAATTTCTACCGGGTTTAACTGGTGAACTCGATATCCCAGATTTCCCTTGAAGCGCAAATCGATCAGGGAACGTAGCTGTCGAGGATATAATTCAGAGGGTTTTTCGGGACACCATCTACGTGAACCTCGTAATGAAGGTGGGCCCCGGTGGTCCTCCCGGTGTGGCCGACACGACCGATCACGTCGCCACGCTTTACTGGCTGTCCCTCACTGACATAGATTTCCGAGCAGTGCGCGTAGAAAGTCCGGATGCCGTAGCCGTGGTCGATGGTAACTGTCTTGCCGAAACCACCCCTTTTTGCCGACTGGCTTACCATGCCGTCAGCGGTGGCCAGAATCGGAAACCCCTCGGATGTTTTCAGGTCAATCCCGCAGTGAAATTGCATCTTCTTAAAAACCGGATGCAAGCGCCGCCCGAAGCCGCTGGAAATATACCCTTTAGTGGGCTTGATCGAAGGATAGTGGGCCCACTTGTCCGAGGTGGCCTTGATATTTTCAATTGCATCCTTGATGCTTTGTCTGGCAAGATCGGCTTTCCGGAGCAAGGCGTCGAGTTGGGTATCCTGGTTTTGTAACTTCTTCGCCAGGTGGCTGTCGATTTCGAACAGATAGGGATCGCCACCCGGAGCAATACCACCGATACCAGCTTCGATAATATCTTCACTTAAAAACTGTAACCCGGCGATACAGCGGTATTGCTGGTTTTCCTCGAGAAGTTTTCCAATTCCCCCGCTTAATTGAGCGATTCCTTTATCTACCGCTTTCACTTTCTGGAGAAGGAGCTTGTTTTCATTCTCAAGTTTAGCCAGCTTGAATAAGTTGTATTTATCATTCCAGTAAGTTACAGTGAGGTAAATGCCTGCGAAAATAAATGCAATGCAAAGAACCGAAAAGAAGGTGATTAAGCCCGGTCTAATGCTTATTTTTCGGACATTTTCTTTATTGTGGGGGACAACAAGGATTGTCCAGGATTTTTCTGTCATGCGAAATCTCTCCTAAAACAGCTAAAATCCAGCCATGCCATGTTAGACGGTTATAAAATCAATATTCGCCCTGAAAAAAGCCAATGTCAAATAAAATAATAGACAGGTGTGATAAACCTCTTGCAAACAAATTTTGTCTTCATCCTTTTTATCTGCCAGC
>JAUVUV010000029.1 GCA_030604975.1 Candidatus Glassiibacteriota bacterium
CCCGCGCGCGGTGCCGGTAGCCGTGGCGAAAAAGGGCAAAGAGAAAGCTGCCCGGCGCTGGCCCATTTACATCCCGATAATGTTTTCCATAATCCTGGGCGTTTTCGCTGCTCTGATATTAGTCAATAAAGTTAATATCCCCGGTCAGAGAAGCCAGATCATCGAATCTGCCCCGACCAGCGTTCCGGCGACCTGGATTGCGGGACAGGAATCTTCTACCGCCGGCGAAGAGGAAGACCGGGCTGCCGCCGGAGCGGCGCAAGAGACTACGGAGGATGCAGCCCCTGAAAAGGCAGGGAATATAGTAGAGTTAACCGCCTTCGTCTCGGCGGAGGGTGAAGCAGAGCCAGCGCAAAAACCTCCTTCCACTGAAGACCTTGGAAGCACCGCCGGAATACCTGCCGGTGTCCAGGTGCCGGGAATCCCGACCGACGGTCTACTCCCTCCACAAGGGAGGTCTTTAGCTGAACCACTCGTTCCAAGCAGTACCTCTGTCGGTATAGTGCAGAAAGACCGCGATAAAGAGAAAATACTGCGGGAAGACATCTATCATTTCAACATGGCGGTTTATTTCCAGCGCAGGAATGATATCCAGTCCGCCCTGTTGGAATATGCCAAGGTGATCGAACTTTCCCCGTACAATGCGGAAGTCTATAGCAACATGGGTGCGCTCTACAACCAGATCGGCGAGTATGAGAAAGCGGTCTCGGTGCTGCATAAAGCGCTGATAATCGACCCCTCTTACAGCAAGGCCCATAACAATATGGGTTTGGCTTATTACGAGGGCGGTAATCTCGAACAGGCGCAGGCTTGTCTGGCAAGGGCGATCGAACTTGCACCGGCGGATCTCGCAAGTTATAACAATCTAGGCCTGGTCTATAAGAAAATGAATGAACTGGACAAGGCGGAAGAGGTCTTTTCCCGTGCGTTGGCGATCAAACCGGATTATGCCGCCGCCCATTATAACCTGGCACTCTTGAATGAGGAGACCGGCCGGCTGGAGGAGGCAAGGCGGCACTACAACGCTTTTATCGACGGCGGGGGCGGCAGCCCTGAGCTTAACTTCAAAGTTCAGCAGCGCCTTCAAAGACTTATCCAGTCGAAACCCGGCTCATCCCCCGACTTTTGAACCCTCACCAGACAATTTTCAGCGCACTCATTCCTTCCGCACAGCGGCTCCAACCACTGCGCCCTGTAAATCACAAAGATTATCGGGCTTAAATCTCCGGCCATTGGAGATGAGATATTGTGCAGAGAGCCAAATTTTTTCATATTGATTATAATTATTCTTGCCCAACGATGGGATGACGGATCCAGATAGATTGAACCAACCAGTTATTGAGGTTTAAAGGCCCCAGCGCAACGCGCCTGGTCGATTCCTTATTAAGTCGGGTTTATTGATGGTTTTCCAAACCGGAAAACGCACTTCCAGGGATAAACTAATCGAGGAAAAGCTCTCCACCCTGCCTTCAAAGCCCGGAGTGTACACGATGCTCGACTCGGGCGGAAAGATTCTCTATGTTGGCAAAGCCAAGAAATTGTCCAGCCGGGTACGAAGTTATTTTCGCAGCTCTCCGGCAAGCCTCAAGATCGCCTCACTTGTAGGGCGCATCGTGGATATTGAGTATATCGTGACCGACAGCGAGGTGGAAGCCTTGATTCTCGAAAGCAATCTGATCAAGGAACACCGGCCGCGTTACAATGTCAACCTCAAGGACGACAAGCGCTACCCGTATCTCAAGGTGACTGTGAACGAGCCTTTCCCGCGTGTGCTTGTCACCCGGCGATACCTGAGCGACGGTGCCCGCTATTATGGCCCTTATACCAACGCCGGAGCCTTGCGCACTACCCTGGAGGTGCTGCGCAAGGTATTCCCTCTTCGCAGCTGCAGTCACAACCTGCCGGAGAAACGCGGGGCGCGCGAGTGCCTTAACTTCTACCTGGGGAAATGTTCCAGCCCCTGTCATGGCCACATCTCCCGCGAGGACTACGCTGCAATGGTGGCGGAGGTGATTCAATTTCTCGAAGGTAAGACCGAGGGAATCGCCAGGCGTCTGAAGGAACAGATGCGGAAGGCGAGCATCCAGTTTGATTTCGAGCTTGCCGCGCGCTACCGCGACCAATTGGCCGCGGTGCGCAAGGTGAGCGAACGCCAGAAGATGCACGCATTGGGTGGTGGGGACGGAGACTTCCTGGCGGTATCTGTGGATGGGAGCGACGCTTGTGTTGTCATTCTTAAAATCAGAAGCGGCAAACTGATCGGCAGCGAGCACCGATATCTGAAAAACAGCCTCAGGGAACCGCCCTCCACGGTTCTCAACGCCTTTATCGGCCAGCACTACATCTCGGACCGCGAGTACCCGGGCGAGGTATACCTGAGCCAGGATATCGAGGACAGGGAATCTTTAGAGGAGATCCTGAGCCAGGTTACCGGTCGAAGAGTGAAAATACACGTACCTGGACGCGGAGATAAAGCTCGGCTAATCGGGATGGCAGAAAAAAACAGCCACCTATTGTTGGAAGAGCTTATCATGCGCAGAGAGCAGGCCCGTCAGCGGGTTCCCGAGGCGCTGCTGGGACTGCAGAAAACATTGAAACTACCTCGACTCCCCAGGCTCGCTGTCTGTTTCGACGTATCTACTATCCAGGGCCAGTATGCAGTCGCCGCGATGAGTTATTTCCGCAACGGCTATCCATACAAGGCGGGTTACCGGAGATTCAGGATTCGTCACCAGCGCGGCCAGGATGACTTTGCGATGATGAACGAGGCAGTGCACCGCTATTTCGAAAGAGTGGCCAAAGGGGAACTCGACATGCCCCAGCTCGTGGTGATCGATGGCGGCAAGGGCCAGCTAGGGGCGGCATGCAAGGCGATCAGGGAGGCAGGCGTTGATATGCCGCCGATCGTAGCCCTGGCAAAAAAGGAGGAAGAACTATATTTTCCGGATGAGCCTGCGCCGTATTCGCTGTCCAGGAGGAGTGACGCGCTGAGGCTCCTTCAGCAGTTGCGGGATGAAGCCCACCGTTTTGCGCTAACCTACCATCGCACGGTCAGAAAGAAAGAGACTCTGAGAACCCGGCTGGAGGAAATACTCGGGGTGGGTCCGGCCAGGGTGCGAACACTGCTGGAGGCGTTCGGCTCACCCTCAGCAGTGGCTCAGGCAAATGAGCAGCAACTGGCTTCCCTGCAGGGGATCTCCCCGGCGATGGCAAGGAGGATTATCGGGCATATGAAAGGTAAAAAAACGGATGCTGAAAGTACTTAAGCTGCCGGTGGAACCTTTGGAATCGAACTGCTACCTGGCTTGGGATACGGATGTCAATGAGGCGGTGGTGATCGATCCCGGCGGGGAAGCGGATAGGATAATCGCGGCGATCGACAGGCGGAAACTGACCCTGTGTTATATCCTGAACACTCACGGCCACGGAGATCATATTGCGGCTAACGGAAAATTAAAGGCCGAATACGGGGTTCCTCTGCTGATCCACCAGGCAGATGCCCCGATGCTTACCGATCCGGATTTGAATATGTCGGCTGTTTTGGGCCTGCCGGTAACCAGCCCGGAACAGGACGGATTCCTTATTCCAGGCGAAAAGGTGACTTTTGGCGGCCTTTCGCTTGAAATAATCGCCACACCCGGACACAGTCCCGGAGGGGTGTCGTTTTACGGCGAGGGGGTTGTTTTCTCCGGGGATGCGCTGTTTTTCGGCTCTATCGGCAGGTGCGATCTTCCATCCGGCGATGGGGAACTGTTGATCAGCAGTATCAAGGAAAATCTGCTCACCCTGCCGGAAGACACCCAGGTGTTTCCTGGACACGGGCAGAACACGACAATCGGAATGGAGAAAAATTGCAACCCATTTCTCGTGTAAAAAAGGATTCCAGACCCTCTGAGCGCTTCCGTCGCGAATTTTGTCTTGAGCAGTTCCAGGATTACCTGATGTTCGAGCGTAACCTGGCACAGAACACACTCCAGGCTTACAGGCGGGATATCGAGTGTTTTATCCGTGATATGGCAGACAGAAAAGTTACCCGCCCTGGTAAGGTGGACCGCAAAATAGTAGCCGAGTACCTGAATAGCCTCGCTGGTTTGCCGCTTGCCCCCAGCTCGCTGGCTCGAAAGACAAGTGCGCTTCGGCTCTATTTCCGCTTTCTCGCAAGTGGAAAAGAAATCGCGAAAGATCCCACAGACGGCATCGAACTTCCGCGCCAGACTCACCACCTGCCGAAGGTGCTCACCCTGGAAGAGATTCTCGAAGTGCTGAACGTGGTGGATAAAAACAGTAAGGGAGGATTGCGCGACACGGCGCTAATCGAGGTCATGTACGGCACAGGCATGCGCGTTTCGGAAGTTGTCGGTTTCCGGCTGGAGGACCTCAGAGTTAGCGAACAGGTTGTTCTGGTTTTCGGCAAGGGCTCCAAAGAGAGAGTGGTTCCCCTCGGCGATATCGCCTTGAAAGCCTTGAACGAATATCTGAAGAAAGAGCGTCCCCTGCTGGATCGCAGGGGTAAGGGCGCAGGAAGGGTGTTTCTCAATCTGAGGGATGGAAGCCCGATCACCCGGATGGGTATCTGGAAAGTATTGCGCAAATATGCTGTCCTGGCCGGGATAGAACACAAGGTTCATCCTCACGTGCTCAGACATTCTTTCGCCACGCACCTCGTGGAGAACGGCGCCGACCTTCGGGCCGTGCAGGAAATGCTCGGGCATGCCGACATAGCAACCACCAAGATCTATTCCCACTTGAGTGGTGAAACCCTGCGACAGGTTCATCGCGATTCCCATCCGCGGGCCTGAATATATTATAAGTTAACCGGATCTTTCATGCTATCTCAAGTGTATATTAAAATACGTCTTATCTATTATCTTAAATAAATGAACAACCTCATACGTCAGATAATAATAGAAAGCCTCCGGTTTGGGAAATCGGGAGAAGAGGCAAGCGGTCCGCAGGCGAAAGAGCTTAACTGGAAGATCGAGGCAGGCTCTATCTGGGTAGTGACTGGAGGAAGCCAGGCAGGGCGCACTCTGTTGCTGAGGGTCCTGGCTGGTCTGGAACGCCCGGCTGGCGGAAAGATACTTATCAGCCATGGAGAGGGTAAGCCCACTGAACGGTTGCACGAGAGTGGAATCGGTGTCGCTTACCTTCCACCACCTGGTGAGGAAACATTTACCGGAACCACAGTTGAAGAGGAACTGCTCTTTTATTTGGAAAGTAAAAATAATCTGGAAGAAAAACTCGATTCAATCAAAGAGAACTTCGGCTTCGATTTTAGGAGCTGTCTGGGGCGTTCTGTCTGGGAACTGAGCGAAAGCCAGAGACACTGCCTTCTTCTTATATCGCAGGCTCTTACCCTGCCGTCAATCTGGGTTTGCGATCAGCCGCTTGCTCTTCTCGACTCCAGGCGCGCCCGTGCTGTGGCAGGTTTTTTTCGATGTGAAGCAAAACGGGGTGCGGCGATAATTGCTGCATTGATTGAAGCTGAACAGGTGCTGGATTTGGCCCACAAGGTACTAATTATCGATGAGCGAAGGGAGGTGGTTTATCAGGGTAAAACCAGCAGCGTGCCGCCTGATATGGCAGTCAGGTTGGGCTGGAATCCCGGGCTGTATAGGGCCGCTCGACTGGCAGGAGAAGGGTCCGATATAAAAAGCCTGCTTGACATTTCAGCTCAGAAAAGAGAGTGAAAACAGCCGTGTTCAAGGATTTGTTATACAGAACAAGTAAATATCCATTAGTGTCTACTTCAGATCATGAATGGTTTTTTCTTGACTGGGCTGGAGATAAATTCTATTTTACTTGCCAGTTCGCATCTGAGAGTATTTCCTGTGAATTATCAAGTTGCTAGCCGGTAGAGACCGGCTTTGATAACTAGCAAAAATCTTTTCAATCTTTAGTAAAATGAGGATGTAAAAATGCGTAGAGCATGGATTTTAATTGCGATCTCCACTATCTGGATTTTTACTGTTGCTTCGAGCCCGGTGGTTACTGGAGCCAAAGTCCGTCTGAGTGCGAAGAAATACCAGGAGACAGTTAAGGTGCTCGAGCAGAACAAGGGCAAATACCCGGATGATCCGGAACTTTTTTATTACCTCGCGAGAGCCTATGCCGGTATCGCAAACTGGGCGAAAGCGGGTGAAAATTTCGGCGTTGCCTTGACCAAAAACCCGGATAAGAAGCTGAAAAAGGACATCGACAAGTGGCGTAACCATTACTGGGCCCAGTTTTTCAAGACCGCCGGTGCCCTGCTGGAACAGAAGCGTTACCTGGAGGCTATCGGCAAATTCCACACGGCCAATACTATCACCCAGGACCGTGAGGAAAGCCAGGCCAACCTCAGTATTGCTCTGCTGGAACAGGCCCAGATATACCAGTCGGCTGAGCCTCCCCAGCCTGACAGCGCAAGGATACTTTTCGACGAGGCTATCGAAAGTATAAAAAGGGCTGTCGAACTCGATCCGGAGAACTACCAGTTTATCAAGAATCTAGGCCAGGCATATCTCCTTGCGGGAAAGGTAGATGAGGCGGTCGAGGTTTACGAGGAGTATCTGGATGAAAATCCGGATGATATATCAACTCACAAAAGGCTGGTTATGATTTACATGAGCAAACGGGATTACGAGAACGCAGTTAACGGATTCGACGCCCTGCTCGATGATGCTGGAGCAGAGATGAGCACGGCGGATTATTTCAACGCTGGAAGCTCGTACTACCAGATGTACTATAAATTGTCCAACATGGAAGACGAGGACTCGAAAGCCAGAGCCCAGGAAATGCTGGAAAAAACCAGTGAGTGTTTCGCAATAGTTGTGGAAGAGGACCCAACCGACTGTGAAGCCGGCGAGCAGCTCTATTACATCTATATTTCCATGGAAGATTGGAATAAAGTGACTGAAACTATCGAGTCAATGCTTGATAATGAATGCGAACGCGACTATATAACTCTCTCCAACCTCAGTGTGGCTTATAGTAAGGTCGGTGACATAACAAAGGCTGGCGAGATTTATAAGGAAGCTCAGGAAAAGAAACCCAAGGAAGAAGGGCAGAATTGACCCTTAGTGAAAAACAAATGCTCGTTAAGAGAGATTTTCGATTAACTTCCGAAAAAACCTTTCATTTGCCGCTTATACGGCTTGTGAGAGGTTTTTTCTGGCAATAGCCGGTTATGAATGCAGGCGCAAAAAACAGGGAAAGGCGTATTCTCGACGCTCAGATGATGAACCGCTCGATGCGCCGCATAGCGCACGAGATTCTCGAGCAGAATCAGGGCTCCGAGGCTCTGCTGGTGGTGGGAATCCAGACCAGGGGAGTAAATCTGGCCCAGAGGCTTGTCGGTTATATCAAGGAAATCGAGGGAGTCAGGGTGCCCACTGGCAAGCTGGATATCACCCTTTACCGGGATGACCTCCGCCATACGCCGGTTCAGCCGATAGTCCGCAGCACGGATCTGCCCCCAGATGTAACCGGCAAACGGATAATTCTGGTGGATGACGTTCTTTTTACCGGCCGGACGATCCGCGCCGCTCTGGATGCCCTGATAGATTTTGGACGCCCGGACCGGATCATGCTTGCCGTGCTGGTCGATCGAGGCCACCGCGAATTCCCGATTCGGGCTGATTTCGCAGGTAAAACGCTCTCCACGAAAAAAGAAGAGAAGGTCGTGGTCAGGATCAAAGAAGTTGACGGTACTGATGGAGTATGGATAGAACCCAGTTCACAGTAAGTCCAACAGATAGCGTTTGTTGATTTAATTTTCCTTTAATCCTTCACGCTGACCCCTGAGATGCAATTCAACCGCAAGCACTTACTGGGCCTCGAGGAGCTAACTGCTGAAGAAATCCGTATGATCCTCGACACTGCCGTTCCTTTCAAGGAAATAAGTGAAAGACAGATCAAAAAAGTCCCCGTTCTTCGCGGCAAAACTATCATCAATTTATTCTTCGAACCGAGCACCCGTACCCGCATCTCTTTCGAGTTTGCCGAAAAAAGGCTGAGTGCGGATACAATCCACGTGGGTGTTTCCCAGAGCAGCGTGGTCAAAGGGGAAACCCTGGTCGATATGGCTAGAAATCTGGAGGCAATGCGTATCGATATGGTGGTAATCCGCCATCCAGCCTCGGGAGCCCCGGCTTTCCTGGCTGAGAGGATCGACTCGAACGTGATCAACGCCGGGGACGGCTGGCACGAGCACCCGACCCAGGGCCTGCTGGATATGCTCACCCTGCGCGATGAATTCGGCAAGCTGAAGGGCCTGAAGGTAGTGATCGTGGGAGATGTGGTACACAGCCGGGTGGCTCGCTCGAATATCTGGGGGCTGAAAAAAATGGGTGCCAAAGTCGGGGTGTGCGGACCGCCAACCCTTGTCCCGCG
The DNA here is from genome assembly GCA_030604975.1 of Candidatus Glassiibacteriota bacterium. Classification (GTDB taxonomy): domain Bacteria; phylum Gemmatimonadota; class Glassbacteria; order GWA2-58-10; family GWA2-58-10; genus JAUVUV01. The sequence continues at coordinate 8,374 of JAUVUV010000029.1, forward strand.
CAGCCTTGAGGCTATGGGAGTGGAAATCTACCCGAGGATCGAGGATGTGCTGGCTGAGGCTGATGCGATCAATGTACTGCGCATCCAGCTTGAGCGAATGCAATCCAACATGTTTCCCTCGCTCGGCGAGTACAACAGGCTCTACGGCATATCTACCGAAAAGCTTGAAAAAGCCGGGCGGGACGTGTTGATTCTCCACCCTGGACCGATGAACCGGGGTGTGGAAATCGACTCGGATGTGGCCGACGGCGACTATCAGGTGATTCTCAAACAGGTGACCAACGGCGTGGCTGTCCGCATGGCGGTACTGTTTCTCCTGGCGGGAGGCAAACCGGCCAGGGCTGCCGAAGTTGCAGCGACGCTCGAGTAAAGATAAAAAAAGTAAACGAGGCAGGTGTGTCTTGAACCGTCTTTTGATTCGCGGGGGGCATTTAGTCGACCCCAGGAACAAAGTTGATGAAAAGCTGGACATTCTTCTTGCCGAGGGCAAGGTGGCCGAAATCGGCAAAAGTCTCTCCCCCGGTCGCGGCACAAAAGTGCTTGAGGCTGAGGGCAAAATGGTTGTACCCGGTCTGATAGATATGCACGTCCATTTGCGCGAGCCGGGCCGGGAGGATGAGGAAAAGGTGGCGAGCGGGTGTCTGGCGGCAGCCGCAGGCGGTTTCACTGCAGTAGCGGCAATGCCCAACACCGATCCTGTAACCGACAACCAGGCTGCTATCGGCTATATCATTCGCGAGGCGATCCGCGCCGGCTACAGCAGGGTCTATCCAATCGGCGCCATCACCAAAAACATTAAGGGTGAGAGCCTGGCCGAGATGGGCGGAATGATCGATGCTGGGGCCGTGGCTTTTACCGATGACGGTCACTGTGTTGCGAGTGCAGAAATCATGCGCAAGGCGCTGACCTATTCGCTGATTTTCAATGTGCCAGTAGTCCAGCACTGCGAAGATTCGACTCTCGCCGAAAATGGAGTAATGAACGAGGGAATCGTTGCCACCCGCCTGGGTCTTCCGGGGATTCCTGCTGAGAGCGAAGAGGTTATTGTCTATCGTGATTGTACACTGGCTCGTCTGACTGGCGCCAGATTTCACGTGGCCCATATCTCCTGCGCGCGCTCGGTGGAGGTAGTCCGAAGGTTCAAGGCTGAAGGCGTGAAAGTTACAGCAGAGGTTACTCCCCATCATTTCTGCCTCACCGAGGAGGCTGTCGAAGGTTACAATACAAATGCCAAGATGGCTCCGCCGCTACGTACAAAAGCGGATGTGAAGGCGGTGCGTAAAGGCCTTGCTGAGGGTACGATCGACTGCATCGCCAGCGACCATGCCCCGCACCACTATGATGAAAAAGAGACTGCTTTCGCCAATGCCCCCAACGGTGTGATCGGGCTGGAAACCTCTTTCCCTATTTCCTATACCGAACTTGTCAAGGACGGGGTGCTGGATTTCAGCACACTGATCAAGAGGATGAGTGCGGCTCCGGGTGAAATCCTCAACCTGCCCGGCGGCTCTCTGGGCAAGGGCGATTCGGCGGATGTGGCCGTGTTGGATATCAATACGGAATGGGTGATCGATAAAAACAAGTTTTACTCCAAGAGCCGAAACACCCCATTCCACGGTCGAAAGGTGACCGGTCGCGCAGTCGCGACAGTAGTGGGAGGCAAGATAGTCTGGCAGCTTTAGCCCTTTTGCCTCCCGTTGTTTTCTCTACAACCGGCAAAGAGCTCCTTCAAATGACTAAAACCGGTGAAAATATTTCTGGCAGCCGCGCTGCCGGTGTGGGCTTGATCGTTTTTATTCTTTATGTCGTGGTTCTTGCTCTGGCCGCAATAAGCGAGTTGTTCGATCTCGGGTGGTTCGACCATCCGATTTTCAAATAAACTGACAGGATAGATCCCAGGGTTCTACTGCAAAGCTTTACGCCTGTCAGTGGTTGGCAACTAAAACTTTAACACCGGAATTGTATTGCAAAATGAGGAGATCGGCCATGAACCTCGGTGATCCAGCTAATAAGTCGTTGTCATTCAATGTCTCGGGATTGGTCCGCCTGTTGTTGCGGCTGTGGTTCATCGGCTTAATCATCTGGACAGGGTGCGGTCCCAAGGAGGACCCCGAGCTTGTCCGGGAGAGGCAGATTGTCAGCCAGGGGATAGAGATTTTGCGCTCCGGAACCGCCGTTCAGAGAGATTCTGTAATTCGCACCTTTTATAATCTCAAGCACCCGGAATTTTTTCAGAACTTCTTAAACGACCCGGACCCGAACGTACGGATCGGCATGGTGAGCGCTATCGGCTACCACAAGGACAAGTCGGCCGCGGCTGCGCTCAACAGCCTCCTGAGCCAGGTCGATGATTACCTTCTGCGGGAGACCATAATCTACGCTATTGGCGAACTCTGCGATACCTCGAGCGTGCCGATTCTGATCGGCTTTTTAAAAGACACCTCAGTCAAACGGGAACTTCGCCTCGGTATCCCGATAACTCTGGCCTCTTTTATCAAAACCGAGGCGGCAGCACAGGTTGAACAAGCCTTTGCCGAAATTCTCACCGAGCAGGGAGATGATATCGAGCTTTGCTCCTATGTCGCAGTGGGGATTCTGGAAAGTCTTCAACCTCGCAACGTGGAGCTTTTCAGGGAGTACCTGCCGATTTTGCGCCAGATGGCTGAAAAGAGGAAAGAAGAGGCAGGAGAGGACGGTATCTGGACGAACCTGGAACTTACAGTCCAGGAGCTTGAAAAATACGAATCCCCGTCCAGTTGAGTCCGGCAAAGCTTATCACAGCCGGAAACATTTGCCAGGCATTGCCAGACTGAGATTTTTATCTCAGTTTTTTATTGCCTCAGCCAATTACCCCACATGGGGTAATTTTTACTTTAGATGATACACAGTATTTTATCGAGTAATTAGAAGAAAGATTTTTAACTTGCCATATATTGAAATATTACGAGAATTAAAAGCGGCCTTTTCCGCTTGCAAAGTTACCTGAGGGCTCTGGTATGCTGATTGCTTTATTATCAGAGAAAACACCTTAGGCAAAGTCTTTAAGGCCACAAATCATCCAGATGGAGTATAAATGGACGAACAGATTCAGGTTCTCAATGAGCAGGTTAAGCGGGAAAGCCAATTTGTCGAGGAGATTATCGAGGAGGTCGGCCGGGTAATAGTGGGCCAGCGTTACATGGTAGAACGCCTTCTGCTGGGGATTATCTGCGACGGCCATGTACTTATCGAGGGGGTTCCGGGGCTTGCCAAAACCCTGTGTGTGAGGACCCTGGCCAGGGTAATCGATGCCGGGTTCGGGCGTATCCAGTTCACCCCCGACCTTCTGCC
>JAUVUV010000084.1 GCA_030604975.1 Candidatus Glassiibacteriota bacterium
GACAAACATGGGTCCCCCGCTTTCGAGCACCTTGCGCACCACCGTTCTGCTCACAGTGCCTTCACTTTCGGCAAGCTCTTCTCCAGTAATGTTTCTGACAACACTGGTCTCGAAATTATCCGGATCGCCAATAACAATGAAGCCGCGCTCGGCGCGCAGAATGTCCATTATCTCGTCGATAATCAGGTTGAGCAGCTTTGAGTGATCCAGCTCGGCATGAAGCAGTCGGCTGATCTTGTACTTGATTTCAAGGTCGCGGCAACGGTTACGAAGCAGGTTCATCTCCCGCTTGAGTTTTTCCTTGTCGCTTATTTTGCGGTCAGACCCGCCGGGTGTTTTATTCATGATATCTTATCCTGTAGTTTTGTGGTTTTTAAAAGGCGGGCAGTGCCTCGCCTTCAAGTTAGAAACTAATTAAAAAATCATGGTAAACTGCCAGGTAAAGGCTTGCGTATCCGCGGCAGCGGTTTTTCCCTGGCTGATTATTGGAATTTTTCTCTTTAAATATTCCGCCCTCGGCTTCCAGATGTGCCTGCTCGAACAGCTGCCACCTGAGAGCTAACCATGCCTCGAGGCGGCGTTCCACTACAGGGGTGGGGAAATCCAGCCCGGCAGAGTCGAGCAGTGGGGCCACCGGGGAGGCGATCCGCTGGTTTCCCCTTTCGGTCCTTGCAAAATGCGCAGTGAGATCGAGTCCGGAAGTGGGGAAGAAGCGCAAGAATCCATACACCTTCCAGTAATCGTTGCCCAGTGGTGCGCCGAGAGGCCGTCCATTGAGCAGGTATCTCTCGTAAGGCCGGAAAGTATTATAGGCAAAACTGGAGACGTATATGGCTTTCACACCAGCGGTCGAGAGCCCAAGGCCCGGGAGGTCGCGCAGGTTCAGACCGAGATTCAGGGCCCAGCGATCCTGGATTTTGTCATCCCCGAGCAAATCATCGAAAAGAATCTGGCCGAAAAAGGTCAGACGTTCTTTGTGATTGTAGAAGCCATCCAGGCTGACAAATGTGTTGTTCGCATGGTCCCGCTTATTCTGGATCGCAACCAGCCGGTAACTGGTGAACGGGTTGGCCAGGGCCAGGTCGAAACCGCGGTTCTGGCCGCCGTAGACCGTGGTTTCTGTGATCCCGAAACGAAGGTGGTCCCGCACCCGGATATCGAGGCGGTGGGCTGTGAAAAACCTTCTGGCCCGCACAAAACTGCCGTCCGAGGCGTTTCTGTAGCTCATTCCGTCCAGCGAGGCCACCAGGTGCGAGAATACGAGATGCCGCGAGCGAAGGCAGAGCGCGAGCTGGTCGAAGCTTTGGGCCTCCGAGCCTAGAATCAGGCTGTGAGTGAGGGCAGGAGACCAGTTGCGTGCCAGACGCCCCAGAAAAAACTCAGTGGAGAAAGCTCCCCCGAATAGCCGGAAATCGCCTTTAAGGTAACCCTCCATCGGACGGATCAGGCCCTCCTCAAGCGGCGCCTGGACACCCGGATCGCGGTGTGCGGTGGTATCTTCAAGTTGCATCAGGTGGGGAGCGCGAAGGAAACGGCTGTCGAAAACAAAATGGCCGAATCTGCCGCCGAATCCGGCTCCCACCGAACTGCGGTTTCGCCCGGGCCGAATGTTGGCCAGCTTTCCCCCGGCTTCCAGGCGAGTGATAACCGAGATCTGGGCCGAGTCAGGGCCACTGGCGGCGTTGATTTCAAATTCGCATTCCGCGCGGATCGTCTCAAGCCAATCACCTTCCACCTGTCTCAGGCCGTCGAGACTTTGCGCCTGAACAGCTTCAAGCACCTCCAGTCGCGTATATGGTCTGAGAGAGGGGTTGAGCTTGGTCAGCCTGCCTCGCTCCTGCAAGCGGTCAAGGTAATCGTAGACAGGATGGTCGAGAGGGAAATAACGGCTCCCGTCCCCTGAGTATGCGCTGCTTGCAAAAGCCGAGGTGGCGTAAATCAATAAGATTAATGGAAAAATTAAAATCCTGGCGCCTGAAGTCTGTCCAGCCGAGACCATTAACACGGCCTCCTGCTCCGCCGGGGATAAAGATGAACCCGAACGGGGGTTAAGTTAACCATAACTTATTTAAAATTAAACTTATAATTTACTTTTAATAAATATGGTTGTCAAACAACTAATAAATTCCAAGCCGACTCTTCCCTGCTAAAACTTCACCCGAGGCTTGTAAAAAACGCCTGTAACTTGTCTTCAAAAACTTGATTCAACGCTGAAAAATCGGCTGGAGATTAGATTTTGCACAACAACGGAGTTCCTTTATAGAAGACATAAATTATATTTGACTTATCTTTTGAAAACTTTTAAAATACTACAGTTAGCCACAAATAAAGCTTTTAAACGATTTGAAGGAGCTGGAAGGGGCCGAAGAAAGAGTGAACTTTTTTATAAAAGCAATTATTATTTATCTGATTTACCGCTTGGTAACCATCCAGATCCGCAAGTCGGTAATGTATTACAGGGCATACAAGGCTTTGAAACAGAAACACCGGGAGCAGGCGGTCGCAAGAAAGAGGGATTTCAATATCCAGGCATTCGATGTCGAGGATGCCGAATACGAAGAAATCAAGCCTGGTTCTGAGGATTAAGCTCGTGGTTTCCCCTTTTGCCTGGACATTTTTTGTACAAGGCCAGTAATAAAACATTATATCACGTTCACCCAAGACCGACAAGCCCGGCCTGATCGATCTCCGGGCCGAGGGAGGGTATATGGCCAGAAGAAGTGTGAACAAAGTCATTCTAATAGGCAACCTGGGAGGCGATCCGGAATTGCGGCACACGGCGAGCAATATCCCGGTTGTCAATTTCACTGTAGCCACCAATGAAAGCTGGGTAAACAAGGATGGAGTAAGAGAGGAGCGCACGGAATGGCACCGCGTGGTCGCCTGGCGCAGGCTGGCCGAGATCTGTCACGAGTATCTCCGCAAGGGAACCCAGGTTTATATCGAGGGAAAACTTCAGACCCGAAGCTGGGAGGATCAGAACGGCCAGAAGCGATTCATGACCGAGATAGTGACTGCTGAAATGGTTATTCTGGGTCAGCGGCCAGCCGAGGCCGGACCGCAAGCAGACGAGAGTCTCCCTTCGGAGGCACCCTCTGGCGATTTGGACAACGGCGAATTGCAGCCGCCAGCCGAAGGCGATGACGATCTCCCGTTCTGAGTTGGAATATTGCGGACTCAGGCTTTAATCGGTCTTAAGTGGTGAAATACTGAAAGGCTTAGTTATTGTTGAATATTGTACATCTGAGATTTTTATTATTGCATAGAGACTTCAAAAGCGACCAGGTGGTTGAAGGAGCAAAAAGGAGGCAAGAGAACTTTTTGCTCCTTCTTCGTATGTTAGGAAGTCTTTTATGACAAAAACCAGGGACAATTGGGGGTCGAAGTTCGCTTTCATTCTGGCTGCTTCAGGATCAGCCATTGGTTTAGGAAACATCTGGCGTTTCCCCACCGTCGCATATCAGAACGGTGGAGCCATATTTGTCCAGATTTACATACTTTTTGTTTTGCTGATCGGATTTGTCGTCTTGATTGGAGAGATTTCACTGGGCCGGCACACCCAGCGGAATCCGGTGGGGGCGTTTAGACGGCTGGCGCCAGGATCGGCCTGGAAACATGTCGGGGTGCTCGGGGTGCTCAGCGCCTTGGGAGTTATTTCCTATTACAGCGTCGTAGCCGGCTGGACTCTGAGTTATGTGTTTACTACTGCAGGAGGAATTTTCAACAGCCAGCTCACCCAGGCAGAGATCAGCGAGGTATTCGACGGTACGGTTGGCAACCCTCTCAAGGCGATATTCTGGCATTTCACCTTCATGCTCCTTACTGTCGGAGTGGTGATAGGAGGCGTGCGGAAAGGTATCGAGCGCTGGTCCAAAATCCTCATGCCGCTTTTACTGCTGATTCTCATCCTCCTGGTTATCCGCTCGCTGACCCTGGAGGGAGCGGAGATCGGCCTTTCAAAGTTTCTGGAAGCCGATTGGAGCAAGGTTTCCGGCACTACCGTGATTGCGGCCATTGGCCAGGCGGTTTTTTCCCTGAGCCTGGGAATAGGCACTATGATGACTTACGGCAGTTACATGAACCGGGAGGAGAATCTAGTCAGATCAGCCGGAGCTGTTTGTTTTCTCGATACGCTTATCGCCATTCTGGCCGGACTGGCAATTTTTCCGGCGCTTTTCACCATGAAGGGCATGGAACCCGAGGTGGGGGCAAAACTGATTTTTATTGTACTGCCAAGGCTTTTCAGCGAAATTCCGTTTGGTGTGCTATTTGGCACAGGCTTTTTTGTGCTGCTTTCTCTTGCCGCGGTAACCAGCAGTATCTCCCTTCTCGAAGTGCCGGTAGCCTATTTTGTCGATGAGCGGGGATGGAAACGCAGGAACGCCACACTGCTTTGCGGCATGATAGGTTTTCTGGTGGGTATATTCAGCGCATTGAGCCTGGGGGCTGTGGACTGGCTGTCGGAGATTACCACTATCGGTACCAGAAAAATGGGCTTTCTCGACCTGATGGACCTTTTCATGGGCCAGTATTCGATGACATTCGGCGCGATGATGATCGCCCTTTTTGTCGGCTGGCGCTGGGGCACACCGGCGCTGCTGAAAGAAATCACCAGAGGTGATGATCCTCCAGGCCGGCTGCGGAAAATTATCGCGTTCCAAATACGGTATATCTGTCCCTTGCTATTGATCGCCCTGATTGCAATTCTGATTATCAATCCCAATGCATTCGCTTGAACGGAAAGCCTCTCAGGCTGAATAACACCGCTATTCAGGAGCCTCGATGGAAAAAATAACCGGCTTTGTGCTCGATCTGGAAAGGTTCATGTATTCCGAATGGTTTGTGATTACCCTTCTGGGTACCGGGCTTTTGCTTTCGATTCGTACCCGTTTCATCCAGTTCCGTAAGATAGGCACGGCCTGGAAAATGATTTTCAAGGGGGCTTTTCAAAAAGAGGAAGAATTGCACAAGGAAGGCGATATATCGCCTTTTCAGGCTCTGAATACCGCGCTCGCCGCAACAGTGGGATTGGGCAACATTGCCGGTGTTGCTACTGCGCTGGCTCTGGGAGGGCCGGGAGCGATTTTCTGGATGTGGATGACAGCGCTGTGCGGGATGGCGACTATCTATGGCGAGGCAATGCTGGCGTTGAAATTCCGCTCGATTGCCGAGGACGGCTCGATGGCCGGCGGGCCGATGTATTATATCTCGAAGGGACTGAAAAAAGCGCACGGCGGCAAAATCCTGGCGGCCGTATTCGCCGTGACCGGCAGCATGGCCTGCCTGCTCAGCACCGGTTGCATGATGCAGTCCAACTCAATTGCTTTGAGTTTCAACAGCAGTTTCGGCGTGCCGTACTGGGTCAGCGGCGTAGTGATATCGGTTTTTACCGGACTTGTCACTATCGGGGGGATAAAACGAATCGGCATAGTGGTGGAAAAGCTCGTTCCTTTCATGATATTATTTTTTATCAGCGCCTCAATGTTGATTCTCTTGATCAAAATTAGAGAAATACCGGAGAACCTGATATTGATTGTCAGAAGCGCGTTCAAGCCCTCTGCTGCGATAGGCGGTTTCGCCGGAGCCTCGGTGATTGCTGCAATGCAGTACGGAGTGAGCCGGGGCGCATTGTCCAATGAGGCGGGACTCGGCTCCAGCCCGATTGCCCACGGGGCTGCAAAAGAAGATGATCCGGACCGCCAGGGAATCCTGGCGATGAACGGCGTGTTTATAGATACGATAATCATCTGCACCATCTCCGCGCTGGTAATTCTTACCAGCGGCAAATTGACGACCGGCATGACCTCCACTGAACTGGCCGCAGCGGCTTTCGAGAGTGTTATCCCGCACGGGCACCTGATCGTGGTTTTCAGCGCCCTGCTTTTCGGTTTCAGCACGCTTCTGGGCTGGTCCTATTATGGAGAACAGTGTGTCCAGTACGTTATGGGATTCAAAGTGGTAAATTTCTATAGATACGTTTTTGTCCTGTTCGTCTTTCTGGGAGCTGTGATCAAGCTCGAGCTGGTCTGGAGCATAGGAACTATCGCCAATGCGTGCATGGCTCTGCCGAACCTGATCGGGCTGATCGTATTAAGCGGGGTGGTTGGGGCAATCGCTGTTAAGAAAAAATAATTCTACCAGAGGCGGGAACCTTTAGGCTGTTGCATATAGAGACCTTTGAAAAATCCTGATCAGGAAATGAGCGTTCTCCGTTGGGACGTTTATTGAATCTCCCTGAGGGGATTCAATATCGAAAGCCCGACACACCCCTGTATCCCCTCTTGATAGAGGGGACTGCTCCCAGCAACCCCACTGGTAGATTTGCACCGGAAAGTGGTGGGCGGGGCGGTAAATTCCCCTCTCGAGAGGGGTGCCCGCGCCAGCGGGTGGGGTGTGTGATCCACCAGATTGTTGAAAAATTTATCCTTTATTCTGTGATTTTTTCAAAGGCCTCATATATTATATATTGAAGCATTTTTCCACCTTTTGTTCGTTCTTTAAATATGCTAATAGTAATCCGGGTATTCTACGTAATCGCTCTGGTTCTTTATACAGCTACGGCAATCGGCTATCTCAGGGCGTTCAATCAGAAAATGACCCAGCCGCGCAAGCGCAGGATGGTTTCAGTAAACTATGCTGTGCTGTTCCAACTGCTCGGTCTGGTGACTTATACCATGTACCTGCAGCAGGCTCCTTTCCTGGGTATGTTCCAGGGATTTACTTTCGCTGCTTTCGTTCTGGCCTTTCTTTTTCTTTTTATCTCTCGGAACGTGGAGAACGATGTCGCAGTCGGGGTGATTGTTTTTCCCCTGGTCTGCGTTTTTTCTCTGATCGGCATTTTCACCCCTCTGGAACTGGTCAGCGATCCGCTGCTTGCCCCCAGTCCCTGGTTTATTCTCCACGCCTCGATCGCCCTTTTCAGTTACGGGGCGTTTGCAATCGCTTTCGCCACCTCCGTCCTTTATCTGCAGCTGCATGGTGAAATCAAGGCGAAGCGACTGGGAACCTTTTTCGCGCGGCTGCCCTCACTGGGGGAACTGGACCACCTGACCTATCTGACAGTATCAATCGGTTTTGTTGCGCTGACTGTTGCCATAGCTACCGGAATGGCCTGGACCCAGATCCGGCTCGGCAAGCTGCTTCAGCTGGACACAAAAGAGATTTTCACTTTTGTCAATTGGGTGATTTTCGCACTTTACCTTCACAGCCGCCTCTATCGGGGCTGGCGTGGTAGGCGGGCGGCGTGGATGGTGATTGCCGGTTTTTTGGTCGTACTGTTCAACTTTCTGATTGTAACCGTATTACTCTCGAAAACACACTCCTATCTCTGACCGGGAAGGAATCGAATGGAAAAGGATTCACCAAAATATTATCCGGTCTACGTGGATTTAAACCGCAGGCGCTCTCTGGTGGTCGGTGCCGGCAAGGTGGCAGCTCGCAAGGTGCGCTCTTTGCTTGAGGCCGGTGCGCTGGTGAGAGTGGTCAGCCCGGATGCGGTGGAAGAGGTGGCTGAGCTGGCGAGACAGGGAAAGATCGACTGGCAGAAGAGAACTTTCGCCGAATCTGACCTTGAGGGAGCATTCCTGGTAGTGGGCGCTGCCGGTGATCCGGAGGTGAATCGACAGGTTTACGAGGCTGCAGATTCGGCTTCGATATTGATCAATATCGTGGATGAGCCAGGCATGTGCAATTTTATCGTCCCCTCGGTAATAAGGCACGGAGAGTTCCAGATCGCGATTTCCTCGGGCGGGGCAAGCCCGGTTCTGGCGCGGAAGATCCGTGAGGTCCTGCAATACAGGTTCGGACCGCATTACGGCGAACTGGTCGAGGAACTTTCCCGGATACGTGAGGGCTTGAAAGAAAAGCTGCCCGATGAAAGTAAGAGACGGCAATTCTGGGAACAGTTGATAGACTTGGACTTTTTCGACAGCCTCTCAATCGATGAGATTCATACAAAACTTAGGGAGCGTGCTGAGGAATGCTTATTGAGGTTGGCGGATTAAATCACAAGGTGGCACCCTTGGAGATACGGGAGAAGCTC
>JAUVUV010000187.1 GCA_030604975.1 Candidatus Glassiibacteriota bacterium
AAGTTCTCCAGAAAGAAATCAAAGTCATGGATACCACCGCAATTACCCTCTGTATGGATAATAAATTGCCTATTCTGGTATTTGATATGGGAAAGAAAAACGCTCTTTCCCGAATAATTGCCGGTGAAACCATTGGTACCATTGTGGAGGCGACATCATGATCGAGGGAGTCTTGAAAACAGCCACCCAGAAGATGGAGCAGGCCATTGAAGGGATTCGTCACGAAATGGTGAGTATCCGCACTGGCAAGGCATCTCCGGCCCTGATTGAAAACCTCCAGATCGAGGCTTACGGATCCAAGATGCCGCTGATCCAACTGGCCACGATCACTGCGCCCGAACCAAGGCTCCTGGTGATTCAGCCCTGGGACAAGTCCATAATCAAATCGATCTTGAAAGCGGTCCAGAGTTCAGACCTCGGCCTTACTCCCTTGCATGACAGTAACGTTATCCGGGTGCCGATCCCCCCGCTTAACGAGGAACGCCGTAAAGACCTGGTCCGCCTTGCGCATAAGATCACCGAAAACGGCCGGGTCTCGATCAGGCACACCCGCAAAGAGGCCAACGACCAGGTGAAAAAAACCGAAAAAAAACATCAGATCTCAGAGGATGAGGCACACAGTGGGATGGATGAAGTGCAGAAACTGACAGATAAGTACATAGAAAAAATGGATGAGCTGCTGAAAGCGAAAGAAGAAGAGATCATGGAGATTTGAAACTGATACCACCGGTGATTGAATTAAACGATCTAATTATCGAGAACAGGCCCCGGAAATGAACTTTCCGGGGATTTTTTTAGCTGCGAAAACCCTATTCATGGCTTTAACTATTGCAATCGTAACGCCTTAATGATAACTTTATTATGTAAGAGATGGATTTGTTTCCAGGATAAGCCCCCATTGGTAAACCGAAAATGACCGAATCTGAACTCAAAGAACTGATTGTCGAAAGCGGTGACATACCCGGACACATTGCAATAATCATGGACGGCAACGGCAGATGGGCCGAAATACGCGGAAGACCTCGGGTTTTCGGCCACCAGCACGGTATGAATGCGGTCCGGGCAGTGGTTGAGGGCTGCCGTGAACTGGGTTGCAAGGCCCTTACACTCTACGCTTTCAGTGAGGAGAACTGGAAGCGACCTCGGAGTGAGATAAAAGTCCTGATGCGCCTGCTGCGCAAATACATAGAAAAAGAACAGAATAACCTCAAGAAAGACGGGATCAAGCTCAGGTGTCTGGGCCGGCTTGGTAAAATCGATGCGGAACCACGAAAGACCCTGGAAGAAGCAGTGGCCTATACCGCGGACTGCAACGACATGGTATTGAATCTGGCAATCAGCTACGGCAGCCGGAGTGAAATAGTCGATGCGGCCCGCTATCTCTGCCGGGAAGCCGCCGCGGGTCGGCTGGATCCGGAAAGCGTGGATGAATATACTTTTGCCGGAGCTCTTTACACTTCCGGTCTCCCCGATCCCGATCTGTTGATCCGCACCAGTGGTGAAATGAGGGTCAGCAATTTCCTCCTCTGGCAGATCGCCTATACTGAAATCTATATTACCCCTATACTCTGGCCGGATTTTACCAAAAAGGATCTTTTCGAGGCAATTGGTGAATTCCAGAAGCGCGACCGGCGGTTCGGCAGGGTGAAAAGTAAAAAATAGTACAACTCAGGTGAATCCATTAAAAGTAAAAGGTTTGAAGAGGAAGTGGAGGAGGGTCGTCCAGTGAACCTGCTTAAACGATGTCTGGTCGCCGCAGTGGGCATACCGGCAATCTATCTGCTTATCCGCCTCGGTTCGTGGTATGTCTTGTTGCTTGTGGCAGTTCTGGCCGGCCTGGCCGCCCGTGAGTTCTATTCGATGGCCCGGCAAAAGGGGTTGAGACCCCTCGCAGGCCTGGGAACCTTTCTGGCCGCTGCTCTGCCTTTCTTTGCCTTCCAGGCTCTGACAATTCAAAGCTCGATCTGGATTTCCTCTTCGGTTTCCCTTGCGCTCATGGCAGTTGCTGTGGCTGCGCTAATCGGGTCGCAGGGAATCGAGGGCGCCATTGCCCGCATCTCGGTAACAGCTTTCGGGATACTTTATTTCGGCGGCCTGTTTTCCACCCAGTTGCTGCTGCGTCTCGATCCGGCTTATCCTGATATGGCTGGAGTGAACTGGCTTTTCCTGGCTTATCTGGTTACCTGGGCAGTTGATACAGGAAGCTACGCCAGTGGCAGGTTATTCGGTCGCCGCAAGCTATGCCCGGTCTTAAGTCCCGGCAAGACCTATGAGGGAGCCATCGGCGGCGTGTTGCTTGCCATTGCGGCATCCTATTTCCTGGGCTCTGTCTGGATGGGACTTTTCGGCTGGGCCCAGGCCCTGTTTTACGGGCTCCTGATCGGAATTGCCGCTCCAACAGGCGATCTTGTCGTTTCTGTTTTCAAAAGGGATTCCGGGGTTAAAGATTCCTCGAGACTGATCCCGGGACACGGAGGGGTACTCGACCGTTTCGACAGCCTTCTTTTTGCCGTGCCGGTAAGCGTGATTTTCCGTTACTTTATTAGTCCGGTGTAGTCTACATGCCCCAGAACGTTTGCATACTCGGCGCCACGGGTTCTATTGGAGAGAACTGTCTCGCTGTGCTTAACGAACTGGCATCCCGTTTCAGAGTGGTGTCCCTGGCAGCCCACAGGAATGTCGGCCGTCTGCTTGAGTCCGCAAGGGCGTTCGGGGCCGCAAAAATCTGTCTGGCCGATTGCAGCGTTGCCGAGAAAATCGACAAACAGAGTCTCGGCGATATCGAACTGAGCTACGGCCAGGAATCACTGGTCGAGCTTGCCACAGACCCCGAGGTGGATATTGTTGTCAATGCCATGGTCGGCTCGGTTGGCCTGGCCCCGTCGGTGGCGGCACTCAAGGCAGGTAAGCGGCTCGCCCTGGCCAATAAAGAGTCTCTGGTAATGGCGGGCGCGCACTTGATACGGCTGGCCAGGGAGAAGCCGGGTGCCGAGATCATTCCTGTGGACAGCGAGCACAGCGCTCTTTTCCAGCTTATCGACTTGCACGAACCTCGGAATGCCCTGGTGAAGGTTATAATTACAGCTTCCGGCGGTCCGTTTCGCGGAAGCGACAAGGCGCGGCTGGAAAAGGTCACTTTCACCGAGAGCCTGAATCACCCGATCTGGACCATGGGGCCGAAAATCACGATCGATTCGGCCAGCCTGGCGAACAAGGGCCTGGAGGTCATCGAAGCGCACTTTCTTTTCGGACTGGAGTATGACAACATAGAGGTTCTGGTGCACCCGCAGTCGATAGTCCACGGGATGGCCATATTCCACGATGGCGCCGTGCTGGCACATATGGGTATTCCGGACATGCGGATTCCTATCCAATATGCGCTGACCTATCCGGAACGCCTGCAGAGCAGTATCAGGTCTCCGGATCTGGCCGCTATTGGCGAGTTGACATTCGAGTCCGTGGACGAGAAAAATTTCCCCTGCCTGGCGCTTGCTTACGAGGCCGGCAGGAAAGGAGGCCTTGCCACCGCGGTGTTCAATGCAGCTAACGAGGCTGCTGTGGAGCTTTTCAGCAAGGGCTTGATCGTCTTCACGCAGATACCCGATATAATAGAGAAGACTTTGGCCGCGGTTCGTGAAGGAGGAGAACCCTCGCTGGAGGAGATTTTTCAGGCAGACAGTTGGGCCAGGGATTTCGCAGTGCAGCTGATTGCTTAGAAAAAGGCGCTGGATACCTTGAAGGGATAATCTCTGAAGAAGTTCTACCGGTGATTTAAGGAACTTCGAGGGCGAGGCATGCCTTGCCCTTTTTATTTCAGGTTAAGCCGGCATTTTAGCTCGAGATAAAAGTACGGCCCGAATAAGCGATCTGAATAATAACTTGAGAAACTTGCATTGGAGCCCACAGGGAAATAAATTGATGGTGAGCCCATCCCCACCCGATATACACTTATGAGAGGGCTTAACGAAAAAAAAGCGGAGTAATGATGGTCTTTACCGTATTGGTAGCAATTTTTGTTCTCGGAGTGCTGATATTTGTCCACGAACTGGGGCATTTCCTGGTGGCCAAACTCGTGGACGTTCAGGTGCTGCGGTTTTCGGTCGGGTTTGGCAAGCCGATTGTTTCCCGGTACTGGGGTGAGACTGAATACTCTTTGTCCTGGATCCCGTTCGGCGGTTACGTGAAAATGGCCGGGGACGATCCGGCAGAAGGGATTGAAGGTACCGTTGACCAGGAAAAAGTGTCCACGGATCCGGCACGTCATTTCGAAAATAAGAGTATCTTACAGCGATTCCTTGTGATTTCCGCAGGCCCCCTGGCGAATTTTCTATTCGCCATGATACTCTACCAGGGAATTATCTTTTTCCAGGGCGCTGATACTTTCTCTACCACAACTATTGAGACCCTGGAACAGGAGATGATCCTTCCAGGAATGGAAAAAATCCGGGACGGGTCAAAAATCCTGAAGATTAATAGTATCGAGGTGTCCAACTGGGACGGGGTCTTCGATGGAGTGCTCGATGGCTCTGGCAGGGCCACCAGTTTTGTTCTTCAGGATCAACAGAGCAGCGAACAATATTCCGTTTCGATTCCCACTGCCAATGATTCGCTCCGCCAGCAGCTGGTAGCAGCATTGATTCCTTTTTCACTGCCCCGTGTAGGCAGCATTATCCCTGGTAAACCGGCACAGAAAGCGGGCCTGGAGCGTGGCGATCTGATGCTTGAGATAAACGGGGAACCGGTAGGCAGCTGGCACGAAATGACTGAGAAAATCCATGCCAGTGCAGGGGTTCCTCTCGCGCTGCTCGTGGAGCGAGGCACCGAAAGGGTTCAGATCGAGGTAACACCGGAGAAAAGAAGTGTTCCCCAGGCTGACGGTTCTTTCGAGGAAAGGGGTCGAATCGGTATCGGCCAGTATTATGACCGGGTCCCGCTGCCTCTTTCCAAATCAATTGTGGCCGGGGCAAAGAATACGGTCCATATGACTGTGTTCATCACGAAAAGCCTGGCAAACCTTGTTATAGGCTTGATTACCAGGCGCATCTCCCTGGGAGAGGCGAAAGATGTTTTCGGCGGCCCGGTGCTGATCGGACAGTGGGCAGGGGAATCGGCGCGGTCGGGACACCTGTGGAGTTTCATGGCGATCTTGAGTATCAATCTTGCGATTCTCAACCTCCTGCCGATCCCGGTTCTCGATGGAGGACACCTCTTGTTTATGCTGATCGAGGTGGTCCGTTTCGGC
>JAUVUV010000153.1 GCA_030604975.1 Candidatus Glassiibacteriota bacterium
AGGAGATAGTGGAGAAGAACGTAAAAGTCGCCCGGATCGGCTACGAACTGGGCGCCGGGATGCGCAGGAAGGAATTTTCCCTCCAGCCTCCCGGAGGCGCCAGACGCCTGGTAATTTCCGGCACCGAGGCCACCGGCCTGGGAGCGATTGCCTCCGATGTGCGTTTCTACAGCGGATACCCAATGACCCCGGCCACCGGCGTGATGGAATTCATCATGAAATACAGCAAAAAATACGGGATCGTGGTCGAACAGGCCGAGGATGAAATCTCTGCGCTCAACATGGCGATTGCCTCCTCCTTCATGGGCGTGCGCAGCATGGTCGGAACCTCGGGCGGGGGATTCTCGCTGATGGTCGAGGCACTGGGGCTTGCCGGAATTGTGGAAACCCCGGTGGTGATCTATGAAGCCCAGCGGCCCGGCCCGGCTACCGGCATGCCCACCCGTACCGAACAAGGTGACCTGTTATTTACCATTTTTGCCTCGCAGAGCGAATTCCCGCGCGTGGTGCTCGCTCCCTCGACTCCCGAGTCGGCGTTCAGACTTACGGTCGAGGCGTTCAACCTCGCCGACCGCCTTCAGACTCCGGTGATTATCCTGAGCGACCACCACCTGGCTTCCTCGTACTGGACGGTCGATGACTTTCCCACAGATGAAGTTACAGTGGATCAGGGAGTTCTCGCCTCGGAAGAAGAGCTAGCCTCCGGAGACAAGTATCTGCGCTACCGGTTCACCGAGTCGGGAGTCTCGCCCAGGGCCTGGCCGGGACAGGACACGGCGCTGGTGGTCTCCAGCGGGGATGAGCACGATGAGAGCGGCCATATCACCGAGGAGCCCCAGTTGCGCACGGCAATGGTGGACAAGCGCTGGAAAAAGCTCGAACTGATCGATGATCCCGGGCTGGAAGCTGACATCCAGAAGGATGCGGATACTGTGCTGATCGGCTGGGGCTCCTCTTACGGAGCGCTTCATGAAGCGGTCGAACGCCGGAGAGAAGAAGGCGTCAAGATTTCACACCTCCAGCTCTACAGGCTCTGGCCTTTCCCTGCCGAGGAATTGAAAAAGCACCTTGAGGGCCATCGCGAAATCGTGGTCGCCGAGAACAACTCTCTCGGCCAGCTGGCCCGTCTGATGCGCATGGAAACCGGCCTGGCTGCTGCCGATACCATACTCAAGTATGACGGCCGTCCGTTCAGCGTGGACCAGATACTCGAATATTTCAGTTAAGGAGCGAAGATAGATGGTTACAGTAATGGATTACAAGGGCATAGATACCACCTGGTGCCCGGGATGCGGCGATTTCGCTATCCTTAACGGACTCAAGCAGGCGCTGGTGGGTCTGGAAATCCAGCCGCATGAGGTAGTCTTCTACTCGGGTATCGGTCAGGCGGCCAAGCTGCCGCTTTACATGAAATGTAACCTCCTCAACGGCCTGCACGGACGCACTCTCTGCTACGCCACCGGCTCGCAGTTCGCCAACCACACGATCAAGACAATCGCTGTGGGCGGCGACGGTGACGCTTTCGCCGAGGGCGGCAACCATTTCCTCCACGCGATCCGGCGCAATCCCGACATAGCCTATTTCGTCCACAACAACCAGGTTTACGGGCTGACCAAGGGCCAGGCCTCGCCGACCAGCGATCCCGGGTTTGTCACCGGCACCACCCCGGAGGGAGCCTGTCACGGCCGTTTCAATCCGGCCGCGGTCGCTGTCGCACTGGACGCCAGTTTCGTTGCCCGGACTCACACGGGAAACCTGAACCACATGGTGAAAATGATGCAGATGGCGATCACCCACACTGGCTTCGCTTTTGTCGAAATCATGCAGCCCTGCGTAACGTACAACAAGGTCAATACTCTCAAGTGGTACCGCGAACGGTCCTACGACATCGCCGCAGAGAAGGATTACGATCCTACAGACAGAGAAGCGGCTTTCAGAAAAGCCCTCGAATGGGAGGAGCGCTTTCCTATCGGACTGCTCTACAGGGCGGAACGCTCGGTGCTGAGCGACAGCGTTCCGGCGCTGAAAGACGGACCGCTGAATGCCAGGCCCGCTAAAGTAAATGACGTGAGGCCGCTGCTTAAGAGTTTCCGCTGAGTTTGTAATCGGTTTGGCTATTGCAGTAAAGATCCCTTCCGAGCATGCCGGCCGCTTGGAACTCAGATTTGAACCGCTTCCCGAGGCAATGAGGAAGATTCTGAATGCGGGCGGGCTGGTTCCCTGCGTGGCAGCTCAAGGCTGCCTGGAACTGGAGTAATATTTTGGGTATTGTCTTGTAGCCGAAAATGTTATATAATTAAACAGATTTTATTGTACAACTTTGTTTGTATTTTTTTTCGGCTTCGAGCTTTCTTAATAGCATTTTGGTAGGTTTGGAGAAATGGTGGACCAGGAATATTTTAGCCTTGTAAGGCAGGAGCTTCTCAATCGGACAGAGGAGCTGAAACTCAGTTG
The DNA here is from genome assembly GCA_030604975.1 of Candidatus Glassiibacteriota bacterium. GTDB lineage: Bacteria > Gemmatimonadota > Glassbacteria > GWA2-58-10 > GWA2-58-10 > JAUVUV01. The sequence continues at coordinate 2,455 of JAUVUV010000153.1, forward strand.
CAACGATTGTCGTCGCAAATGCGGCCAGAGTGCTGAAGAAATCGTGGAATGCCTGGCCAATTTGATGACGATCGAGTACCTGTTGGATCATTGTTAGGCCGGAAATTCAAGGATCCCCCCCCCTCATTTTTTCAGTTTGCCCATCTCGCAATGCGTCTCATTTCGGGTGCGTTGTTTGCAGCGCAAACGAGATTGGACCGCTTTTTCCTTCCCCAGCTACTATGGAATCGTTTTTAAAGAGTGTTATATTCGGTTTGTTCTTCTCTGATCTTTTGCCCCGGTCACGGATAACATACTTCAACAGCGTGAATAGACCGGAACTCGCTGTGGTGAGTCCCAATGACTGTAGTATGCGAATCTTTGCTTGACTGAAAAGCGGTTGACGGATTATTTTATTTTCATAAAACATTGGATAGCTCGACATTACTTTACTTTGATTTCAAGCTTATCGAATAAACGAGTGTAGGATTCAGCGAAGTGCCGCTATTGGATACGCTGCAGTTGGAGCGTAAACATCCGCTGTAAAGAGAGTTATGTCAGATCGAAGTTCAAAGCATATGTATTTCCGACCGGTCCGGTCCCTCCGGCCGGCGTTTTTTTCCCTCCTTCTCCTGGCAGCCTGCGACACGGAACTCCCCATCGAACCCGAGGAGAGCCTTTTTAGTGAGGCGGAGATACGAATACTTGTAGATGGGAATACAGTGGAGGCTGTCAATTTCGATCCCACCTTTATGGGCCGCACCAGCACCAGCACTGTCGAGGTCGAATACGGTGATACACTCAATATGGTGCTGATCCTTTTCACCAGTGACACGACCTTTTTCAACATCAGCCCGGATAGTGTCCCCTTTTCAAAGCAAAAAAGAAATGTTACCCTCACGGTGAGCTATACTCCCGGCGCTCCAGACACAGTTGACACGGGATATCTTTTCCTGGTCGCTCTCAGCTATCTCGACACACTGAAAACAGAGCCGGATACAGTGGGCGTGGATTCTCTGCGTCTTGCCGGAGTAGGCCAGGGATATTTCCTGGACATGGAGATGATCTTTATCCCCGGTAGGACTTTCACCATGGGAATCGATTCAGCCAGCGCTGCCGGGGATATCCGCTTTCAGGATGAATGGCCCGCGCACGAGGTTACCCTGAGCGACTTCTTTATCGGGCGTTACGAGGTGACCAACATTCAGTATTACGAGTTCTGGAAAGAAGTGAGCCCGGATCATACCCCCAGAGATACTTCGGCCATGGGAAGCTGGCTGGATGTGGCCCTGAACAGGCCCAACTTTCCGGTGATCGGTGTAAGCTGGGCGGATGCTATGGCCTTCTGCCGCTGGTTGAGCTTGCGCACCGGAGAACGCTACACTCTGCCGACTGAGGCACAGTGGGAATATGTGGCCATCGGAGGCCAGAGGCGGGAGTTCCCCTGGTCGTTACTTGAAGGCGAAACCGATACAACTTCAGCCGAGAACGGTTCAACAGTTTACGCAAATATCCGGCGAGGTGGGGACGGCTATACATTTACCGCACCGGTGGATGCTTTCGAGCCAGGAACGAGTGCTTTCGGGCCGCTGAACATGGCTGGCAATGTCTGGGAATGGTGTCTCGACCCGTATGACCCGAACTACTACAGGAGCGAGGAGATCTTTGTCGATCCCCAGGGTTCCACTGACCCGGAACACCAGACATTCAAGGTGATTCGGGGTGGAAGCTGGCTTGATGATCTCCACGAGGCCCGCTGCACCAACCGGGCCGCTCTTGCCCCCGAAAATCAGGAAATAAACACCGGTTTCAGGGTGGTCCGTCTGCCTTGAGTTATTGTTTACCGGGATTTAATAAAGCGAAATTTCGATGGATTATCTGATAGAGAAAGGCGACAGGTGAAACTTTTCCCTGAAAAATCAATCTTAGCCCTGGGGATTTTTTCATGCATCCTGGCAGCGGAGGCTCGCTCCCAGACGCCCAGCCCGGTGCCGATCACGGTCAGTCTTGATCCGGCAGGCGACCAGGTTCAGGCGGCTGCAGCAATCGACAGCGCAGGCAGGATGATTGTCGCCTGGCAGGACAGTTCACACCTCGGACAACGGATTCTGATTCAGGATTTCGGCCCTCTCGGCGGAAGGCTGGCGCCGGTTGAAACAGCGAATTTCAACAATTTTCGCGGAGCAGCTCATCCCACGATGGTAATGGATGGCGGTAATGTGGTTGTGGCCTGGGACCAGTCAGCAGGGCTCAATACAGTCCATTTCCGCCGCTATGACCGCTCAGGCCGGCCCATAACTGGAGTGCCTTTGCCGCGTGCCGAACTGAGACTGGTCACTGGAAGCCTGCCCGCAACCGCTGTGGATTCCGCCGGAAATCTTATCCTGGTCTGGCAGGACCGGCGCGAGGGTGATATTGATATTTTCGGCAACTGGTACGCAGCGGCTGACACACTTGGCTTGCTGAACACTGACTCCACCCGCTTCGCCTGGGTCGGGAACGTGAGGATTAATTCTACTAAAGAAGGCGAGCAGAGCGCCCCTGGCGTTGCCGCCGATCACAAGGGCCGGATTCTGGTCACCTGGCGCGACAGTCGCCCGGACAGCCTGGGGATTTTCTGCCGAGCTTTCGAAGCACGCGGCGTTGCCGTGGACGAGTTCAGGCTGCCCTCCGGTGACCCGCAGTCGATTTCGGAGCTTTCAGCACCGGTTGTTGCTGCCAGTGAACTCACCAGTGATACCAGCTATTTCCTGGTAAGCTGGGTACAGGAGGAAAACGGCGCAAAAAAACTCTACCTTGCCAAAATCGGTTTCGACCGCTGGGGTGTTCCCCCTGGAATCGGTCTGGACTCGAGCCTCACAGTTATCCGCGAGATGCCCGGGGTGCACATGGCAAAGCCCTCGCTGTCGAGCAACGAAAATGGCGAGATCGTTCTGGTCTGGGGCGAAAATGACGGATCGGTGGATAAAGTGATGGGAGTCAGTTTCAAACGTGAGGAAGGAACTCCCTCAAGGACGGTTACTCTCACCGACACCAGGCCCGATTTCGGTACTCCGGCAGCACATCCGGTTGCGGCGATACGCCGGGACGGCTCCTTTACCGTTGTCTGGGAGGACAACAGCGCCCCTGATGTGGATCTGAAGATGCAGAGCTATAACCGTCTGGGCATTGTCGAAGATCCACTATACATCTCTCCGGGTAGCGAGTCGGAAGCAGCCTCCGGTGTGGCTGCGCTGCTGGCCCGGATCGATGGCACTTATTCTTTATTCTGGGAGAACGAAACGGCTGAGGGAATCAATATCCAGACCACGGATTTCGACTTTGCCGGCAGGCCCCTGACCATTGCAAGAGCGCTTTCAGCGAGCACTTGGGACCAGAGACGTCCCGTGGCAGGGCGAAACAGCCGGGGAGACTATCTAGTGGCCTGGCAGGAACGAACCGGCTCCAGCTACAGCCT
>JAUVUV010000077.1 GCA_030604975.1 Candidatus Glassiibacteriota bacterium
AAATTTAGAATACTATAGACTGAACCGAGCCTCTGGCATGATAGCACAAATCCGAACGATGCTTAAATAAATGAACCTTATTATGTAGGCCTGAATTTTGACTGATACTACTCCAGGCCTCTGCATTGTTTTATGTTATTTGTAAAAAATTTCCAACCCTGATTGCAAATGATGAATAGATTCGTAAAATATCTGGCAGGCCTGGGACTGGTATTAATCCTCCTGTTTTTAACCTTCCTGGCAATTACACTGATTTTCAGAAAAGGTGACCCTTATCATCCCGCCAGCAGAATGCGCGCCGCGATCTGGCTTTCCAAGAGAATCGTGGCTGAAACCGCCGCCCTGCCTGTATCGATCTGGGATCCTTACAGGGAAAGCTATCGTTTCGCCTCTTCCGGCCCGCCAGTTCACTCCGGGCAAATGTCCTCTGGCTCCTCTTTCAGCAACCCCGAATCCCTGCAGGATTTTTTCAACAGTAGCGCTGATTTGCGAGAGGCGGTTGTCACAAGATTTATCAACGGAAGCCTTCCCAGCACAAGATTCGATTTTTACTACCAGCCGGCGAATGAGCAACTGCCCGATTCGCTGGCAAATCTGTATAATCTGAAAAAGTTGAAAGATAGCAAAGCCGACGATTATGACGTATTGACAAAGACCATGTCCTGGCTCCATGACAAATTTCGCGAGGTTTCCGGCAGGAGGAAAGAACCGCTTCCGGAGGTCGATTTTAATTTCAATGCGCTCGACATACTCTACAGGGCCGCACATGGGGAACGCTTCTGGTGCAGCGAGTTTAGCACCACCCTTGTCCAGTGTCTTGCAGCAATCGGGTATACAGCACGTTACGTCATGCTTAATTCACAGACCGGCGGGCATGTGCTCTGCGAGGCCTGGTGCGAAACTTACGGGAAATGGATTATACTCGATCCCTATTTCAACAGAATCGTCACCCTTGGCAACGAGCCGCTAAACGTTTATGAAATCCACCGGCTTTTGGCCGAGCCTGAACAACGCCAGCGCGCTGTAATCCTTCAACACGGCAATATACTGGCAGACCGGGGTGAGAAAGATTTTTATCTGAGCCTTTTCCGCAATTTTGCGGTGAGGATGCGCAACGACTGGTTCACGAACAGATATCCCCACTGGTATCCTCTTTCCAATTCAGTAATGAACGCGCTTGAGTGGCAGGACGAATTGACGTATGATAACATCTACTACAAACACGAAACCAACCGCCTGGAAGACCTTTACTGGCCGCTGAACCGTGTCAGGATGGCTGTTCAGCCCGGTGGAGGCGAGCAACTGAACCTTTTTCTGGAAACATTCACCCCGAATTTTTCCCATTTTCTGGTCAGATACAATAATGGTCACGACATTTCTATCCAAAATGGGTTTTTTGAGTGGAAACTTCATCCGGGACTGAACGGATTGGAAATCACCTCTGTCAATCAGTGGGGGATCAGGGGCAGGCCGGTTTGTCTTGAAATCGAATGGCGGCCGCAAAGCCGGAAGTGATCGCTTTTTCATGAGACACGCGGAGTAACTTTGGAGGTAAGCATGGGCCTGGGCTCGGTTTTGAGTGATAGAGACGTGGAAAAAATCGACCTGGCAACACTGAATATACTGGAGCGCGTCGGGCTGAAACTGGAGCATGACCAGGTGCGCGAACGTCTCCTGGCAGCAGGTGCGCAACCCGGAGCCCAGAGCCAGACAGTGCGTTTTCCGCGCGAGATGGTAACAGAATATTTGGCCCTGGCACCGAGAAGCGTGAAACTTTGCGGCATGGGAGCTCGGCAATGGACTGTCGGGCCCGGCGAAGAACAGGTGTTCTGGACAGCGGCAGCAATGAACCTGACCGGGCCGCAGGGCCACAGTGAATTCGACCGGGGAGAGCTTGCCAGGCTGGCCCGCCTTGTGGACTCTCTGGCGCATATCGACGGCGTGGTTGGAGTGAGCGTGAAAGACGTGCCGCCGAAATTCAGGGATGTCGCAGGCTTTAAGGAGATAGTCACCAATACCGGCAAGCATGTGCGAATACTTTCCTTTACCCCGCAGGGAGTGGAGGCGATACTGGAAATGGCCCGCGTTCTGCTGGAGAACAAAACGGTAAAAGAACATCCGATTTTCAGCATGGGATTCACTGCGCACGGCCCCTTGCGCTGGACAAACCTGGCCCTGGATGTTTATTTCCGCAGCGCCGGGTGCGGTATTCCAGTAATGGTCAATGGGGAGCCGATGGCCGGCGGAACCTCGCCGGTTACCCTTGCCGGCGCACTGACCGTGGGTAACGCGGAAATACTCGGGGGAATAGTACTGAACCAGGTACTCGAGCAGGGCAGGCCCTGTGTGCATAACCTGGGGTTCGCTCATGTGATGGACATGCGCACGGGAGTGGCAGTAACCGGAGCGCCGGAAAACTGCCTGTTGGCCTGCGCAGGAGCACAACTGGCCCAATTCTACAACCTGCCCTCCGCTTCCTGGATGAGTTCGGATGCTATGATCGCTGATTCACAGAGTGCGATCGAGAAAACCATGGCTGCGATTACACACGCCGCATCCGGAGTCGGAATTATCTGGGGTGCAGGCACTCTGGAAAGCGAGCTAAGCCTCAGTTTTGCGCAGCTTGTTATCGATAACGAGATTATCGGCCAGGTCAAACGCCTGCTGCATGGGATACGGGTGGATGAGGAAACCATTGCCCAGGCCCTGATCGAAGAGATCGGGCCGTGCGGCAGCTTTCTGGCCACCGAGCACACAATGGAGCATTTCATGGAGGAGATTTACGAAACAGATCTTTTCTGCCGCCTCCAAAGGGAAAACTGGGAAAAACAGGGTGCTCTGGCTCTTCAGGATGCAGCAGACAAACGTGCTGAGGAACTGATCGCCGCGGCCCGGCCGCCGCAGATAAGCCCGGAGCAGGCGCGGGAACTGGAAAAAATCGAAAAAAGATTCATTGAAAACCAAAAGACTTCCGGCTAAAAGTCGGTTGCAGGGATATTTTCAGCAAACAATACGATTTTTTTTAAATAGTGTGTCATTAGCACTGGTTCTAAATTTTAACCGGAGTGGGATAATGATAAAGGCTTTATTCAGAAACACAGCTTACCTTTGCTTTCTGACTGTTATTTGCATCAATAATTTGTTCGCTGTCCGCGACTTCTACGACCGGACGCATTTCAGCAAAACTTTCAACCAGCGGCGCCACTACCGCGTACTGCTGCCCCCGGACTATGAGACCAGCAGCAAATACTATCCCGTGATCTACTACTTCCACGGGCACAGCTCGCGCTTCCTGGCCGAGCCCTACGGGGACGGCATGCAGGTCTCGCTGCCGGAGATGATCGATTACGTTAAACGTCACGATGTGATCGCCGTACGCTGGGACGGATTCGTTGAAGACAACTATTCGACATTTTACAGCGGCAGCCCGTACGATATCCAAGGCTCCCCATATCGCATCCCTCCCGGTGGAGACATGGATTTCGGCAAGTATTTCCTGGAGCTGGTGGCCCATGTTGATTCCAACTACCGCACGATTGCCGACAGGCAGCACCGGGCCACCTGCGGCCTGAGCATGGGCGGTTTCATGTCCCTGTATGTCAGCGGGCGGTATCCTCATCTTGTCGGCAGTGCCTCATCCTACAATCCCGGCCACGAGTTCTACGTTGGCCCCCCAGGGAAAAAGGTCCACTTCATGCTCAAAGATTTTGTGTTCAACCATGGCAATTCGAAAGTACGCCTGATCCGTACCTCAGGGGACTATATCAGCCAGTACCACGATGAATTGCAGGAAATTTACTCGCGCACAACGGGAGTTGATTTCTCATACCGCCGGGAAGAATACCACCGCCACTGGGTCATCGGGCTGGCTGAAACGTTCGACTGGCACATGGAAGCTTTCGAAGACAAAGACTTGAACAATTACCCGCGCAGTTTCGATCATGACAATGCATTCGAAAAGTTTTCCGTGTGGGGTTACGATTTGACGGTTGAAAACAAGAAGACGGGTTTTGTTTGCCTTCGCGATGTCAAGATGAGGCATTTCAGGGTCTATACGCGGGAGTACTTCCCTGACGGTCCCGCTGTTAAGGATCAGAAGATTCGGCTCATCACCCCTGACTGGTATGGAAACCGGCGCGAATACAGGATAATGGATTACAGCCATGCCGACAGCAAGGTGAGCTACTACACGCTGAGTTCCTCCGCTGCAGGGAGGCTGACTTTCGAGCTGGACGGAATGGGTCACGATATCTCGATCCTGAACGGCAAAGAGGGGCGGGCCCCTGTACTTCTGCCTCTTGACCGCAAAGGCCCGCCAATTGTCAGGCCGGATGTGCCGGTCAATCTGCCGATCAAATTATACAACAGCTGTGATGTAGTTGCCCGCAACGTTACGGTTAGATTGAGCAGCGAATACCCTACAGTGGAATTCAGCGGTTCGCCGGTGAAGATCGACTCGCTCCTTCCCGGCGAGATAATTGACCTGAGCAGCCGGTTCACTCAGAAATTCGTCTCGACAGAGGGTGAGCTCCAGCACTGCCGGCTCAACCTGAATATGACATACATGGGCTGGCACGGACACCGCGAGCGGGTCGATGTACTGGTTTCGCCGACACCGCTCGAGGAGCCTGATTCATTGAAAATATTCGACAGCCGCTCTTTGAGCCTGCCCAGGTTCCGCCAGGGTGGCAACCAGGGCGGCGGCTTTATCCGCGATGTCGAAATCAGGGAAGGCTCCGGCAACGGCAACGGGATAGCCGAGCCAGGCGAGGAGGTTACTCTCTGGGTCTGTATTGCTCAGGGACTCGACCCGCTGGACAAGTTCACCTGGCACCGCACAAAAGTATATACAGATGATCCCTATGTCACGATAACAGCCGATATCGCCGAGCAGAAAGAACTGGAATGGACCAGTGTCAAGGATCATACCAGCAGCTTCAGGATTTCGCCTGACTGCCCCTCAGGCCACAAAATCAAGCTGATACTGAAAAACGAAAGTTACAGCTATTTCTGGAAGCCGGATCACAGGTACGGCAAACAGTTGCTTCTTCAGGCATTCCAGTTCCATCGCAACCATATTCACCGCTATACACTTACGGTTGGGGAATAAATATTTACCTGCCGCGAGAAGGTGAGATAAGCCAAAATCAATGCCTTTGAATGCGTGGCGCTCTATTGTTCGGCAACAGGCCTATGTAGAGAAAGATAGTTCTTAGAGAGATTCTTGGATTGCGCGGTATGGCAAAAGGGGAGAATCAATCCGCTGTTTTTCTGGTTGCCCAGCCGTGCAGCAGGCCCCACAGGAAGAGGCAGACCAGGCTCCAGAAAAAGCTGAATAAGGCGATTGTTCCATTTCCCCGAACCAGGTTGAGAATCATTCTGGCCAGGTAAATCAGAACAAGAACCCAAAGCCCGGCAGAGACCCCTGCCAGCAAGGGCCAGCGCCGGTATGCCGCAGGTAGGAGAGGATTATGCCAGGCGCGTATACCTTTGCGTCTCATCCACTGAAATGCCATTAAATCAAGCCACCTTGAACAGGATCTTACGTTAAAATAAAATTCTAAGGCTAAAGAGATTATTCCTGTTCTGTATTTTAAAACCTGAAGAGAACAAAAACCAGTTAAAATATTTGGATTGAAATTTTTTTCATTCATTCAGCGGGCTGCGCTGCAGCAAGGTTCGGATCCTGATTGATGCGACCAATGGTGCGCCTGAGACGGCGACATCTGAGGTTAGATGTTATAATTATTATAAACTAAAGCAATTAAGTGCCACTACATAATGTTTTGGTTTAAGTCTTTTAAAGCCCTATTTGTCTCACTTTGCGAGGAGAATTATCCGGGATGGCAGACAGCTCCAAAGATCAATGTTGGAATGGACGCAAAAGAATCCAGGCCGCGTTTGAGTTTACCAGGCCCGACCGGGTGCCCCTGTTCGATCAGACGATTGGCTCTGAGGTAGCCTCGAAAGTAATCGGCCGGGAGATGCTGGTTGGTGGGGTAAGCTTGCGGTTCAGGGAGGTAGAGGCGCGCTTTGCCGGGGAGAAGGCGGCCAGGGAGTTCGAGGAGAAAATGCTGAAGGATGTAGCACTGTTTTACAGACAGATGAACTACGATATGGCTCGCCTGCCCTGGCGCGACACGCGCAAGGCCACCCGTAAAATCGACCGCTACACTTATCTGTTCGGCGACCCGGAAAGTGAAGGACCCTGGGAGGTTTATCGCTTCAGCCCCGAATCGCGCGATTGGCATGTGAAGGACAGTTGGCTTGCCGGGGGCAATGTTGATGCCTTATTATTTCATCTTGAAAAAGAGATTCGCCTTTGGCAGGGGCCTGATGTGGATCCCACACGTATGGATGTATTGCGTAAGTTCAAATCTCTTGTGGGAAATGATCTTACCCTGGCAGTGAGTGTCGCCATGCTGATGATACCGATGTGGGAGCCGGCGTGGCTGATGGCACTCGAGATGGCGCCCGATCTGGTTGCTTCAGAGCTCGACCGCCAGGTTGAACAAGGCCTGGCTGACCTGGAGCTGGCAGCAGAGATTGGCGCGGATGTAGTCCATTCAGGCGGGGATTTCTGTCTCAACAGCGGGCCGGTTTACAGCCCGGAGACATTCGACAGGCTGATACTGCCCAGGCTGAAAAAACTGGTGGCAAAATGTAACGAGCTGGGGCTGAAATACGTTTTCCGCACAGATGGTATCACTTGGCCGGTTGCTGACTCGCTGTTCGGCGAATCCGGGGTGCATGGCTACGGGGAAATTGACTACAGCGCAGGAATGCGGCTTAACCAGCTGCGCCAGCGCTTTCCAAAGCTTACATTGCTGGGCAATCTGGATTGTGGTGGCGCATTGATTTTCGGCACGGTAGATGAGGTGAGAGCAGCAGTCAGAGAAAATATCGAGCAAACAGGTGGAATCGGGCACATCCTGGGCTCATCGAACACGATAATGCCGGAAACCCCTCCGGAAAACTACCTGGCCATGCTCGATGAGGCCGCTCGGTTCAAGCTTTGAAAGCATCCACGATGAATATAGAAATAAGTTAAATTAAAAAAAACTGAAAAGAGGAAAATCAGGATATGGATTTATCGACTTTTCAGGAGATTGTCAGCGACACAGCCCTGCGCGGCGAAATACTTTTTCTGGGAATTAAGGAGAAGGGGCGCAGATGGATCGATCCTCCCGATCAAGGCACTGTGGTGGCACTCGCCCCTCACCAGGATGATCCTGATTCGGTTGCAGTAACCATGAGCCTTTTCGCACAGGCTGGCTGCCGTGTATGCTACCTGATAGTCTGCTCCTCTCATGGGGGAGTGACTGACAACTATGCCCTGAAACATGCGGAACTCAATGGCGAGCTGCCGGTGAAAGACCTGGTCAAGTACAAGTTCCGGATCAGGTTACAGGAGCAGATCGAAAGCGCCGAGCTGGCCGGTTTCGTGAAAGACCCGGTTGAATTTCTCACGGTTGAGGAAGACGAGGGAGGAAATCTGGTCGAATCTCCGGAGAATGCGGAACTGATCGAACAGGCACTCGCCGCGAGTAACCCGGATATCGTGATCATGCCTTACGGTGAGGATACTAATGTTGGTCACGCTCTGGTTTACCGCTATTTCCATATGTGCGCTCCCAGACTGGCTCTGGCCAGGGGAAAACCCATCCTGGCTCTGTACAACCGCGACCCGAAGACCGCCAGGATCAGCGAGCAACTGGTGGTGCCTTTCGGCGGGGAGGCTGCACGCTGGAAAGCGCGCTTGCTGCAGACTCACCGCTCCCAGCAGGAGCGTAACCTTCAACAGCGCGGTTACGGTTTAGATGAGAGGATCCTGCGCACGAACAGGGAGATCCAGCAGGAACTTCAACAGCGGATCCTGGAGGGCTGGAAAGACGAATGTCCCTATGCCGAGGCTTTTCAGGTAGAGTTATTTCTCTGATGATTTGGCTGTAAGTCAATAGTGTCCGGTAAAAATGGTTTATGAATTAAGAGTTGTTCTTAATTAAGGCAGTTGCAGAGAGGTAATGCAAAAGGGATTGATGAACGTAATAACTTTATCTTCATTGAGGTATTTGTTTCTCTCCGCGGCCGCAGGCCGCCTCATCAGGGCCGCATGTTCGAGAAACT
>JAUVUV010000361.1 GCA_030604975.1 Candidatus Glassiibacteriota bacterium
ATCACCGCATCCGTCGACGGTTCACCCCAGCGCGCTGATGAAATCCATGTCTCTCGTTCTTCACTGACAGTTGACGGGAAGCTGGACGACAGGATCTGGAAAAGCCTCACAGCGTTTAAACTGAAGCCCTCCGAAACCGGCGTCCCGGAAGAATCAGGCGGAGAGATTCGATTCGTTCTGCGCGGTGATTACTTGTGCCTGGGCGCCTTTTTCCCTGAACCAGGAGGAAAAATTCTGGCGAAATCTATCGGATACAATCCGGTCTGGGCCAGGAATGCCCATGGATCCCCTGAAGTCGAAGACAGAGTAATCTGCAGGCTGCTATTTGATACGCCGGGTGGGGGGCAGTCGGAACTCAAAATGGAAATCAACCCCTGGGGAGCGCTGCGGCTCGAACGCGACAATACTCTCGTTCAGTCAACAGGCATCATGGCGGCCTCGGAGATCACCACACAGGGATGGTGTGTTGAAGCCGCGGTACCTCTGGACGAAACGAGGCTGGACAGAACCTCCAGGAGGATAAAAATCTCGTTTACGCGGGTCCGCTCCCGCAGAGCCCTGGCTCCGGAGTATCGCTGGAAACTTACCGGTCCCAGGCAGTTCCGGGAATTTGCTTTACCAAGCAGGAAAGGTTCCGGTAAAGGGTTGAATGCCCCATTGTATTCTCCTCCGCTGATCGGCAACACCGAAATTCCGCTTGAGGTAGGACGGGTGCAGGCTCTGCCCCCGCTGGATGCTTCCTGGGATGACCCGTTCTGGAAAACAATTCCCGCTTTCGAACTGCAGAGAAACGAACCCTTTCCGCGCAGGCCCGATTACCCCACCCAAATCAAGTGGGTCCAGAACAGAAAAACCCTGGCGATATTTTTCTGCTGTACTGAAGATGAACGGGTGGACTGCAACACCGGGGCTCAGGACGGGGGTGTAGGAAGCGATGACCATGTTTTCATCTATCTTGCCACCACAGGATCATCCGTGATCGAGATTCAGGTCAATCCAGCCGGAGCTGTGAGGGATGCAAAAGCGAAAGGCCCTCATATGTACAGATCCAGCTCAGGAGCCTGGAACGGCAATATCAAGACTCACTGCGATATTTTCAGCCACGCCTGGACAGCGCGAGTCGACCTCCCGCTTGATGAAATCGCCACCGCGCTCGGGGAGCTGGATATTCCGGATCGCTGGCGAATTCTAATCGGCCGCGACCGGCAGGCCAGGATCGGAACGACGGGGGAGTTGAGCACGATCCCGGTGATCGGGAACCCCTACCTCCTTGCGCCTGCAAGGTTCAGGAGTCTCAAACTTACCGATCTCGACCCGGGCCAGGTTAAAATACCTGCGCGGGCATATGAAAAACCCGTCCTGAGCGGCCTTGCTGCCGAGCTTGCGGGCCTGAGACCCCATGCGTTCTCAAGGGTCCAGAGAAAGTATCACAACCTTTCGGGTATGCTGCAAAACAGTATCAGGGAAAGAATCAGGACACTGGCCATGGTCGAACATGAGGAATGGGATGGTGTCAGCACCCTTCAAGACTGGGAACGTTTCCGCGACAAACGGATCGAAGCGCTGAAAAAGTGCCTGGGAGAATTTCCCCGACAAAGGCCTCCTCTCGAATATCAGGTTACCGGAACTTTCAAAGGCGATGGTTTCCAGGTAAAAAACATCCTTTACCAGAGCCGGCCGCACTTCCACGTTGCTGCCAACCTGTATCTTCCTCTCGATCCTGCAGACAACATGCCGGGCATTATCATCATCCCGAGCCATCACTACCCGAAAACCCAGGGAGAGATGAAAGACTGCGGAATGCTCTGGGCGCGGACCGGGTGCGCGGTGCTGGTGATCGAACGCCTGGGCGCTGGCGAACGAACGGAAATTCTTCCCTTGCACCGTCAGCACTATCAGTCCGAGTATTTGATCGAGATGCAGCTTGAATTGATCGGCCAGACCAGGATGGGCTGGATGGCCTGGGATGCGATCAGGGCGGTCGATTTGTTCTACGAGATGGGCAATATCGACCGGGACAGAATAATCCTGATCGGTTCAGTGGCCGGTGGGGGGATTCCGGCGGCGATTGCAGGTATTTTTGACGAACGCCTGGATGCTGTAATCCCGTTTAATTTCGGCAGGGTGTTTTGGTGGGACTGGGGGATCCCCAAGCTGCTGGCACACAAGATCACACCCTGGTTTATTTATAATGCCATCGCCCCACGCAAATTCATCTATGCCCACGAATTTTCCTGGGAAGGCGAGGAGGGCCCCGAGTATCCCTCAGTCTGGGTTCCTGCCTGGCCGCGATACAAAAAGGTCTACAGCCTTTACGGCGCAGAGCAAAATCTGGCTACAACCCAGGCCACGGGTCTTTTAAGGGTGCAGGCAACTGCAGGTGACTGCAATAGTATCGGCCCTGTCCAGCGCAAACCGATATTTCCGGTGCTGAAAAAGTGGTTCGGCATTCCGCGGCCTTCAGTGGAAGATGAGAATATCAAAATCGATTCGGAGCTCAGTTTCGCACGAATAAGGCCTGATTATGCCGCGCTGAAAATCGAAGAGCAGATGCGTCGCATGCCCGACACTCTTCTGCTGAGTATCACCCCGGCTGCCAACGCCGGGTTAACACGAAAGGCTCTTCACCGGATTGCCTGGGAAACCGGAAAAGATTTGCTCCGGTCAGCCCGGGAAAATCGCAATTCTCTCGATCAACCCTCCGGCCGGCAGGACCTGAGAGAGGGCCTGTCGCGGGTTCTCGGCGATATCCAACTGGTTGATAATCCAAAAACCCAAAGCCTCTGGACTGAAAAACTCTCAGGCGCTGTTGCCGAGGCACTGGTTCTGCATACAGAGCCTGGAATCCAGGTGCCTGTGTTGCTCCTGAAACCGAGCACTGGAAACGGCGGGCCGTATCCGCTGGTGCTCGCAGTCTCCGAGGCAGGAAAAGAGCGATTCCTCGAAAACAGGAGTGAAGACATCGCCCGCTTGATCCAGAGCGGTTTTGCCGTCTGCCTGCCGGATGTCCGCGGAACCGGGGAAACAGCTCCGGGACAGTACAACCGGGCCAGTTACCTTTCATCCAAAGAATTAGCTTTGGGTAATACTCTCCTCGGCGCCCGGCTCAAGGATCTGCGGACAGTGTTAGCCTACATGCTGGGCCGGGATGAGATCGATGCTGACAGGGTGGGATTGTGGGGGGATTCTTTTGCGCCGGTTAATCCGGAAAACATCTGGCTCGACGAGTTGGTGCGGTGGCCGGTATCTCCCCAGATACAGCAACTGGCCAGTCCCCTGGGAGCGCACCTGGCGCTGCTGGCTGCCCTTTTCCATGACGAAATCAAAACCGTGGCGGTTAGAGGCGGGCTGGCTGGATATCTCTGCGTTCTCGAAAACAATATCGCCTATATCCCTTCCGACATGACAGTACCGGAAATTCTAAAAGTCGGGGATATAAGCGACATCTGCGCTTTTCTTGCTCCAAGGCCGCTG
>JAUVUV010000270.1 GCA_030604975.1 Candidatus Glassiibacteriota bacterium
CCAGGAGCCCCAGGGCCTCGGTCCAGCAGTAGAGTGTGCGGTGGGCATCCAGTTCTGACACCGCTTTGCCGTTGATCCGTGGCACCACAGTACCATCCTCTTCAATGCAGCTTGCCAGATAGTCCCCGGCGCGCAGGGCCATCTCGAGCACCTTTTTATTCCCGCTCAGCGGGTTTGCCGGGTGAGTGGTGGTATAGATCAGCGCGGGAACGTAGATATACTGCATCCAGGTAATCCGCCATGATCTTTCCTCATCACCGGGAGACCGTGGAATCCGTGTGCGAAAACGGCCGTCCGGGGCCTGGAGTTTGGTTTCCAGTTCCACGCTCCTGGCGAGCACTTCGTAGTAGAGATCCGGCAGGCAGTCGGATTTCCAGTGCGGGTGATTGTCCAAGGTTGCGCAGAAAAGGGATGAGGCGAAAAAAAAGGATGCAAAAAGGATAGAATGAGCGAGCTTTTTCACAGGGTCCTCCGGGGATGATATAGAAGATTTGCAATCCGCATCCAGCATTAAGATCGCAGCAGCCAGTGCCTTTATCTACTTATTTCACGCTGAACCGCACCCGCAGCCAGCTTGAATCCGGAGTCAGTGGAATCGACACCACTCCCATGGCGCTCCGGATATTTTGGGGAACGCGCACCGGGCCGTAGGGCGTGTAGATGTAGTAGGGCCAGACAAAACGGGCGCTTTCAGGAAGAGCGATCCGCCAGTGATTATACGAAAGCGATCCTCCCAGAGAGGCTCCGGACAGCCTGATTTCATTTTCCGCCAGTTTATAGGATTTACCATTGCCGTCTTCAAGCTCCCCGCCTGGCAGGAGCCGTAGCGGCAGGTTGAGAAACACCGTATCTGGGCGGTTGTAAGTGCGTTCTGCCTGGACACTGATCACAGCAGCGGAATTATTCTCGGGATTTACAGTCAGCCTGAGACTGAATCCTTCGTGGGCCACGCACATTGTGTCTGCGTCCCAGGAACCGGAGATCAGGGCATCCAGCGGCAGGTCGCTGGTGGAACCGTCTGCTCTTTTCACCATGAAAGTGGCGAGTTCAGGCTGGCCCTTGGAGTTGCCGCCGGCAATAATGTGACCGCTGTACTCGTGCCAGAGGCTTATTGGGACTATCCTGTCCAGGAAAAACTGGTTATGCGTGCTGGGTGGGCTCAGCAGAGCGCTCATCGAATAGACCCATGGCCCGCTTTTTTTCACCACAGCCGGGCGGTCGAGGGTGTGCCTGTAGGTGTGAAGTTCCTGGGGAATCGGTGCCTCGGGACCGTCCGTGTGATAGTGCGCATCCTGGGCGATCCGGGCCAGGGCGTTAAGACCCAGAGCTTGGAGCGGATTATCGCCTTCGCCGAGAGCGGCCAGCAGCTTGAAACGCGAGAAGCGACGGCCCTCAGGGAAATTGCAAAAAGTAAACAATCCCCAGGAAGCCCTGACCCTGAAACGGTTCCTGTTGCGCTGGTCAACGGTATGTATATCGATCCCGTCCGGGGTGGTCCAGTGAATGTGGAAATCGGTGTTGAGCCGTATCGCCCTGAGAGCCGCAGGGTCGGAGGAGTAATGCCAGTAGAGGGCGGCCACCGATCCGTTCAGGTAGTCGTAGCCTATCGTGGGGCCGTCATGCTCCGCCCAGTAGCCCCCCGGCTCGATCTCGCGCACGAATCGGTAGAGCACGGGTTCGGCCAATTGCACCCATTCCTCGTTTCCCAGGATCATGCCGATTCTCCAGATGGTTATCGCCCAGAGGCCGTAATGATTGGGCGAGGTTCCGATGAATGGGGCGATATAGCGGGGCCTGTCCACACGCGGAGCCAGTTTAGCTGCCAGAGCGGTCGCGGCACGCACCAGAGCGTCGCTCCAGTCGGCTTTGCGCCTTTCATCCAGGTGATCTTTCAGCAGGCCGTACACCTCAGCCCAACAGTATAGCCAGCGGTGAGAGTCGAGCGCGGAGGTCGGCCGGCCGTTCACAGTCGGCGTGAACTTTCCCGTGGAAGAAATGATAGAGGCCAGGTAATCACCGGAGCGCAGGGCCATCTCCAGCAGGCGTTTGTCTCCCCGAAGACGGTTGGCCTGGTGTTCGCTGGTGTAAAGGAGAGCCGGGACGTAGATATACTGCATCACAGTGACCCGCCAGGACTTTTCATTTTCAGTGCCCGGTTCCGGGATTTTGGCGCGGAAACGGCCGTCCGGCGCCTGGAGTCTGGTTTCCAGTTCCGCGCTCCTGGCGAGCACTTCGAAATAGAGGTCGGGGAGGCGCTCGGATTTCCAATGTGGATGATTATCGAGAGTTGCACAGAAAAGCGATGAGGCGGAAAATACTGCTGCGAGGATTCCACTAACGAGTGATTTCATCGATTCTCTCCTGGTTTTTAGGCTTTGGCTGGCTAAAATCAGTGAGGATTATTTTCCCTATAATCTAAATTTTTCTTTCACAGAGGCAAGGGATTGATTGAAATTAAGGAGCGATCCGTTCCGGAATCACGGATGAGCCAGTTACAGCAAAGACGGCAGACCCCCCCACCCCCCCGCTGGTGGAAGCTTGCGGAGTCTAAGGCAGATCAGCTCTTTTATCTCTGGAATGGGTGATTCTCATTGCTCAACACTCAGCTTTGAATTAGTATAATAACTCCATAAACTGAAAATGAGTAGGGAAACCATGCCTAAGACAACGGTAACCTGCGGCGCGGACAGGCTCCTGGGGGAGAAGACATTTTGCGCTCTGGTAAAGGGAAAACGGGTAGGCGCAGTTGTAAATCATATTGCAGTGACCTCGGATTACACATTCTGGCCTTCCGTGCTTGAGGCGCGCACAGGTGCGAAACTTGAGGTTATTTTTACCCCTGAGCACGGCCTTTGGGGGCAGGAGCAGGATCAGGTACCGGTGGAGGCAAGTGCGAAAAGTGCCTGGGGAGTGCCGGTGAAAAGCCTTTACGGTTCAGGCGCCGAATCGCTAAAACCGGATCCGGCAGAATTATCCGGCTTGGACCTTGTCTTTTTCGATATCCAGGACGTGGGCAGCCGGTTTTATACTTATATCTACACCATGGCCTACGTGATGGAGGCAGCAGGAGAGGCAGGGGTAGGAGTTGTGATACTTGACAGGCCGAATCCACTGGGAGGGGAGAAAGTGGAGGGTCCGGCGCTGGAGCCTGGGTTTGAGTCTTTCGTTGGCCGGTTCGCCGGGATGCCGGTGCGCCACGGGGTGACCACTGCTGAACTTGCGCTTTATTTTCACGCCGAGCACGGGGTGGGCGAAAAACCCGAGATTATGCCGATCGCCGGCTGGAGGCGCCGATTGACAGTTTTTGATTACCCCGCGCAGTGGGTTAGTCCCTCGCCCAACATGCCGACCCCGGAATCAGCGCTTGCTTATCCGGGGCTGTGCCTGCTCGAGGTAACAAACCTCTCGGAAGGCCGCGGCACGACACGTCCGTTCGAGATATTCGGCGCGCCTTATCTGGACTCTTTCGCACTGGCGGATGAACTCAACAGGCTGGAGTTGCCCGGAGTGATATTCCGCCCGCACTGCTTTATCCCCACTTTTGCCGACTATACGGGACAGCTCTGCTCAGGCGTGCAGCTCCATGTGACCGACCGCGACGCATTCCGCCCGTTTCTGACAGGCGCGGCGGTTATCTGGACAGTGAGCCGTCTTGCACCCCAGGTATTCGGCTGGCTGCGCAGGCCGTACGAGTTCGTGCGGCACATCCCGGCAATCGACCTGCTGTTCGGCTCGGATAAATTCCGCAAGGCGATAGAGGCGGGATGTTCTTTCGAGGGATTGACTGAATTGTGCCGGGGCGAGCCGGAGAATTGGAAGAAAGTGCGCAAGGAGTATTTAATCTATGATTGAGCAGGCTTATGGCCCTGGTTGCCTTGACAATACCATTCCTTACTCGTATGATTATAAGCCTTTTTCAACCATTCATTTTACAGCTATCATCAGGATAGATCTTGAATCCATACCACCATTTAAGCTCTGCCGGGAAAGAAATAGAGGCATACCTGGCTGTGCTTTACTCCCGCTACCGGATACTCGACCTGCGCACCGAGTGGGTCATCCGCGGCGTGCTGGAACCGAGGTTCGCCCGGATGCGCAGGCTTATCGAACGCTACCTGAAATCCTTCAACGGCCGCTACAATTTTGAGACCGTAGGGGATGACATCTACCTAACGATCAGCGCTTCGGTTGGGGGGAGGCAGGAGCAGAACTGGAAGCTGCACCTGGGGTTGTTCCTGATCACGATCTTTACCACGATGCTGGCGGGCAGC
>JAUVUV010000381.1 GCA_030604975.1 Candidatus Glassiibacteriota bacterium
CACTCTGAGTTCCTGTGTTATTTTCACCAGGCTCGCCGGTGGAGACGAGGCTCTGGCCCTCTGGCTGTCAGTTTTTTCCAGTCTGCTCTGTGCTTTTATCTCCCCGGTCCTTATTTACCTGTTTCTCGGGGCTTCGATCGAGGTGCCGGTCGGGTTGATGATAAGTCGGCTGATTCTCGTACTTTTTATCCCCCTTTCTGCGGGTATGCTTCTTCGCGCACTGCTGGGCGAGGAAAGAATGGCCCCGGTGGGCCCAATACTTACCAGGAGCTGTACGATTTTCATCCTCGCCGTGGTGATGGTCTCTGTAGCAAAGAGCAGGAGCCTGCTGGCCGGCTCGCAAAGCCTGCCGATCATACTCGCTGTCGCCGGGTTTCACCTGGCAATGCTTCTGACAGTGGCACTGGCAAACATTTTCACCTCTTTCCCGAAGCGTGATAAAATTGCGACGCTTTTCTGCTCGGCGGAAAAAACTCTTCAAATACCCGCCTACCTGGCCATTGAAATACTCCGCACACCGGAAGCTGCTCTGGCCCCGGTGCTGCATCACGTATTTCAATTGGTTGTAGACTCGCTTATCGTTTCTTATTATTCTTCAAGTGCGGCTGACGATGAAACTTCTCCGGAGGAACCGGGCGCTTGAAAGGGTTAATATATAAGTGATAATATGTATGATAAATAATCAGAAAATTTTTCGTTCAGCCAGGCAGGATCAATTTGAATGAGCAAACCCGTCATCTCCCGTTGATCGAGGTCCGGGAACTCACTGTGCGGCTCTGTTCAGGCCATGTAGTTGTGGACCGGGTCAGCTTCGAGATCAACCGCGGGGAGTGCCTGTCACTGGTCGGGGAGAGCGGATGCGGCAAAACCCTGTGTGCCCTCTCGCTGCTTAAAGCCGTGCCCCGCGAGGTGGGCCAGATTTCCGCCGCGAGTATCCGCCTCGAGGGCAGGGAACTCACGGTACTGAGTGATAAAAAAATGCGCCCGGTCAGGGGTGGGTGTATCTCGATGATTTTCCAGGATCCCACTGCCGCGGTCAACCCGCTTTTTACAGTAGGCAGCCAGATTGTCGAAACGATTCGCGCACATATGCGGGTCAGCAGGAAAGAGGCCGCTGAGCGCGCCCGCTCTGCCTTGGTCGACGCAGGTCTGACCGAAACGAGACGGATTTTCGGCTCCTACCCCCACCAGTTGAGCGTCGGGCAGTGCCAGCGGGCGACAATTGCCCTGGCACTTGCCACCGAACCGCTGTTGCTGATCGCCGATGAGCCGACAACCGCGCTCGATGTTACCGTGCAGAGGCAAATCCTCGATCTTCTGAAACGCTTGAGAAGCAAGCGCAGGATGGCTCTTCTGCTGATCACGCACAACCTTTCAGTTGTGGCGCAGCTGGCCGACCGGGTGCTGATCATGTATGCCGGCCACATTGTGGAAAGTGCCCCTGCCGGAAAGATTTTTACAGCAGCGGCTCATCCTTATACCCGGGCTCTTCTTGATTGCCTGCCCAGTGTTGAAATCCGGCGTGAGGAGCCTCACACAATCCCAGGCAGCGTTCCCCAGCCAGGCGGCTGGCCCTCAGGCTGCCGTTTCCTGCCGCGCTGCGAATTCACCGAGCCGGGATGCGAAAACGAACAGTTTTTAGCGCCAGTGGAGCAAGACAGCTCTCACACAGCCAGGTGCCGGCTTGCCGGCATACTTTTCGGCAAGGCCCACACCGGCCAGGGAGTGTAAACAACATGTCAGCCACTATACCACTGGTTGAATGCAGAAATCTGGCTAAGTCGTTCAAGTTACGCGCCCTGTCCGGGGGCTCACAGCAGCAATCGTTCTCTGCGGTGAACGGGGTTTCACTCAGGATAGAGCCTGTAGAAACGCTGGCCCTTGTCGGAGAAAGCGGCTGCGGGAAAACTACCACTGGCAGGATGCTGCTCAGGCTGGAGACCCCCTCTGCAGGAAGCACGTTCTTTGACGGCCGCAACCTGGAAGACTTGAGTGCACGCGAACTTCGCCGCCTTCGCCGGGACATGCAGATGATCTTCCAAGACCCCTATGGTTCGCTCAATCCCCGTTTCACCGTGGCCCGTACCTTGGCTGAACCACTGCGCATCCACGAGGGCCTCTCAGGAAGCAAACTCGCCGCCCGGATCGACCAGCTCCTCAAGACCGTCGGTCTCAGCCCCGAACACGCCGGGCGCTACCCCCATGAATTCTCCGGCGGCCAGCGCCAGAGGATCGCTATCGCGCGCGCAGTCTCGGTTAATCCGCGTTTCGTGGTGGCCGATGAACCGGTCTCGGCGCTCGATATCTCGGTCCAGGGTCAGATCCTCAAACTCCTGCTAGATCTGAAAAAACGCCTGGGAATGGCAATGCTTTTCATCTCCCACGACCTTGCGTTGGTGCGCCAGATAAGCGAGCGGGTAGCTGTGATGTATCGTGGCCGGTTGGTGGAACTTGCCCGCACAGAGGTGATATTTGCAAATGCGCTGCACCCTTATACCAGGCTTCTGCTTTCCAGCGTGCTTAAACCCAGGCCGGAGAAAAAACCCGAGCCGCAAGCTGAAAAACAACCAGGGGAAAGCCATCCTGTCATCGCTGGCTGTGCCTTCGCCGACAGGTGCCCGGTCGAGGCTGAATACTGCCTGAAAAAAGTCCCCGAACTTGTGGAGATCCAGCCAGGCCACTTGGTCGCCTGTTATGCCGCCACTGAAAAATAGGGGCTCTAGTCTTAGTCGGAATTCTATCAGGCCTATATCTCGCTTACTCGATCCGAGAGAAAATCAAGCGATAAAACTGCTTGCTCAAGCGGGAAAAAACACCTTTTTCAATAAGTAAAATAGAACTTTTTTTCTGTATCGTGGGTATTCATCAACTATTACAAAATCGCTTTAATCTCCGTTTAATTGATAATTTAAAAAAAGCTTGACATTCCCAGAGACTTGGGATTATTTTGGATTTTCTAATTTCAATAAATTTTCTAATCGTATCTCCATAACACTCATCTTCGCGCGGAGGATTATGTTTTATGGGCTCAGTATTAAATTGGCTTATCTATAACAACCTCAGCCAGTGGTTTTTCTCGACACCTCTGGGTGAACTGTGTTGGAATGGCGGACCTTTCATGATCCCGCTTGCTCTTTGCTCGATTTTGGGATTGGCTACTATTATTGTTAAGTTCATCACTCTGACAATGGCTTCGGTTACGACCAAGCGTCTGCTCTCCCAAGTCAACCTGTTTATGGAAGAAAAGAATATTCAGGGTGCGGTAGAGCTTTGCGAAACCACCAAGGGCCCG
>JAUVUV010000324.1 GCA_030604975.1 Candidatus Glassiibacteriota bacterium
AATCTGGCGGCAGCTTGGTTCATCGTTTGCAATCCGCACCACTCCGAAAGAATCCACTGTAATGCCTGCCGCGGCAAATTTCTCTCCAACAGCCTTAACTTCCTCCAGTGGAGTTTCCACTGGTAAATGCACTGACGGAGCGATTTCAACGTATGCCAGCCCGAGGCTGTGCAGATAATCTATCACTGTATCTATCGACTTTGAATCGCGGAAACACCAGGTCTGGACTCCTATACGGAAACCCGCATAAGGTTCTTTCTGTCCACAAGCTGCGGTGATCGAACAGATAGCCGTGCCGCTGAGCGCGATAAAGTCTCGGCGGGAGATCTTTTTCCTGTAATCGCCCATTCAGGCCTCCAGAGAATTTTATTTGGGTAGATGGTTTTTCGCAAAATTACCCGAATTCTGTTATGCCAGTCCAGCGCATGCGTTTCTTAGTTCCTGGAGGCATTCTCTCATTGCGGGCAGCGGGTCGCTCGGGTCGCTTTCGTATTCAAGCGAGAAATAGCCCTTGAATCCCAGTTCTTTGAGTTTTCTCACCAGCGCCGGCAGGTCAAGGTTGCCCCTGCCGACAATTGCGTCGTGATATCTGCCGCTTTCATCCGGAACCATGTCCTTGAGGTGGATCCCGTGAACCCGGTCGCCGAATTCATCCAGCCACGCCAGGGGATCTTCCCCGACACGCTGCACGTGGCCGGTATCCAGGCACAGGCCGACATTGGTCGGGAGCTGGGAAAGGTTTGTCCGGACCAGCTCGGAGGTGCCGTAAAGCTCATCCTGTGGGCCGTGGTTGTGGATTGCAATCGGCAGAGCGTACTCCTCGGTAAGCTTGACCATCAGGGGCAGGGCCTCGTGTTTCGGTGCGGCGCTGATCGCGATCACCCCGAGTTTTTTCGCGTATTCGAAAATCTTGCGCGCTTCGGCTTCATCGTTCTCGATTCCCACCACGCCGCAGGCGTCAATGGTGATACCCTCGTCGCTGAAACGCGCCACCGCAGCTTTGAGCTCCTCGTCCGGGGTGTCTATCGGCATATGGCCGTCCGGCCAGAGTTCGATATGCGCCAGTTTCAGGTCATGAATGCTCTCGATCAGCTTATCGTGAGTATTGAACTCGCGGAAACAGTAGCTCTGCACTCCCACCCGGAAACCCGCGTAGGGAATATCCTGGGGGAATTCCGCCTGCTTGGCTTGCTCGGCAGGTTCTTTCTGAGCGCAAGCTGCGGAGAGTGAACCGATAACCGTGCCGCTTAGCGCGATAAACTCTCGTCGGGACAACTTTCTGAAAGAATCGCTCATTTCTGCCTCCATGGGGATGATTTAAGAGATTGCGAAATATGTTTTTCAGCCTATGGTCCGGGTCTTGCCAGATTCGCTGCTGCGCCAAGGCTGTCCAGCGGTTCGAACCCGTTGATTGTCATGCTGTAGAATCCGGCACCCTCGCGCCTGATTCGTGCCCATACCCGCACTTTCTGTCCCTGGAACTTGTCGAACAGTCTCTGGTACTCCTCGTTCTTGGTCAGGCTGTATTCGCGCCCGTCTTGAATCCTTTTCAGGCCCACCTCGATCACATTGGTGTAGTCGTCCCAGTCCCAGGGAATGACCTCCGTTTCGACCTCGGTTCCGCTGGGCCGCGGACGGCGGGGTGGGGCTGGTGATGGAGCTGTTTCCGGGGCGGGTTTCAGCGAGTCTGCTGAGGATTCGGCTGCAGTGGTGTCAGCTTGAGAAGTCTGGGCCGCTGCCGAGTCGGCTGTAACGGGAGGTACGGCAGTCGAATCCTCCGGCGACGCAGCGGTAGAGGTGTCTGCAGGAACTGAATCAGCAGCAGTGCCGCTTGTGTCCTGTGCGGACAGGGCTGCTGAAAAGCCTAGCGTAAAAGCCACGGAGTAAATTAAAAGTTTTCTTCCAATGCAACGCATCTTATTTTGTGATAATAGTAAAAGGTCTCAGAGAGTTAAGAATAAATTTACGCCCGGCAGCAGAAATCGACAAGGGAATTTGCTGATGAGCAGCTGCGCAAAAAAGAAACCGCCCTGGATCGAGCCGCAGATGCGGGTTCAGTACCTGAAGGGAGTAGGCCCCAAAAGAGCGGAACAGCTTGCCCGCCTGGGGGTCGAACGGGTTTACGACTTGCTGTACCTTTTCCCGCGGCGCTACCTGGATGCTTCCGAGGTCACTCCGGTGGCCCGCTTGCAAGGGCCCGCCGCGGAGGTGACAGTCGCCGGTCACCTGGTCGAAACCCGCACGATCAGGGGCAGGTTCGGTCGAAAGACCGGATTCGAGGCCGTGCTCAATGACGGCACAGGGAGGATCACCTGCTTTTTTTTCGGCCGGCCGTTCCTGGAAAATGTGATGGCAAAGGGGCAGCGCTGGGTGATATTCGGCGATCTTAAACTCTACCAGGACAGGCTCTACCTTAACCCGGTCGAGTACGAACAGCTCTCCGGCGGGGATGGTTCACTGAAAGAGATGACCGGCAAACCCGGCGGCATTATACCGATCTATCCTCTCACCGAGGGCTTGATCCAGAAAACCTTGCGCAGGATTATGGAGAGTGCCTTACCTGCTGCCAGGTTCCTTGACGAACAGCTGCCGGAGGGTGTGCGCAATGCCTTGGGGCTGATGGGCCGAAAAGAGGCGCTGCTGGCCGTGCACAGGCCGAAAGATATCGGCCAGGCGCGTGAGGGAAGAAGAGCTCTGGCTTTCGATGAACTGTTTTATCTGGAACTGATGCTCCTGGGCCGGAAATTACATATCGGCTCTGAAAAGCGCCTGCGGCAGTATAAAAGGCACAACCACCTCTTGCGCCGCCTGATGCATGTGCTTCCATTCACTCTGACTGAGGCCCAGAAACGGGTCCTGCGCACGATAGATGCCGAACTGACAGGCCCTCATCCGCTGAACCGCCTCATACAGGGCGAGGTTGGCTCAGGCAAGACCGTAGTAGCTGTAATCGCCGCGCTGCGGGCAGTTGAAAACGGTTACCAGGCCGCGTTGATGGTCCCTACCGAGGTTCTCGCCGAGCAGCACTACCGCACGTTGAAAAAATTTCTCGGGCCGCTTGAGATCGAACCCGTGCTGCTGATCGGTAAATTGAACGCCGGAGCTAAACGCCGTGCTGCCGAAAAGATTTCCTCAGGCCAGGCCCCGATAGCAGTCGGCACACATGCTCTGATCCAGGAGAACGTGGAATTTGCCGATCTCGGGCTGGTGATAATCGACGAGCAGCACAGGTTCGGGGTGAACCAGCGCCTCACTCTCAGGCAGAAAGGCATTCACACTGACTGCCTGGTGATGACCGCCACCCCGATACCCCGGAGTCTGGCGCTGACTCTCTACGGCGACCTCGATGTTTCTTCAATAGCCCAGCTGCCTGCTGGCCGGAAAAAAATCTCCACCCACATTGTCAGCAAGAGAAAGCGCGCGGACATGCAGCGCTTTATCCGCCAGCGGATTGCCGCAGGCGAGCAGACCTACGTGGTCTGCCCGCGGATCGAGGAGGATGAACAGACAGAACAGGCCGCTGCAGAGCAGTGGTACGTACGTTACAGGGAAGAAATTTTTCCCGACTTCAGGGTAGTCATGCTGCATGGCCGGATGAAATCCGAGGACAAGGAAGAGGCCATGCGTGCTTTCGAGACCGGTGAAGCCCAGGTGCTGGTTGGCACCACTGTAATCGAGGTGGGGATCGATGTCGCCGCTGCCACTGTGATCGTGATCGAGGGCGCCGAACGGTTCGGCCTGAGCCAGCTTCATCAGCTACGGGGCAGGGTGG
>JAUVUV010000218.1 GCA_030604975.1 Candidatus Glassiibacteriota bacterium
CCAGATAAACACATAGGCGATCCCCACCACGATACTGAACCCGGCGAAAAAAAGCGGGTCGGATAGATAGTTCAAGGCAGATAGCAGCATAGCGGCCTCCATGCCTCAGTGCCCGGAATCTGCTGTGGGCTGTGAACAGATAAGTAACCTTCTCTGCTAAAGTCTTTATTTCTTTAATCGGCCTTATCGCCAGATGGTTGAGAAAAATAGTTTATAACCGGAACAACATCATCCGAGTTTGTTTTGACTTGGTACCTCAAATTTTCTTTATTTCAGCTTCATTTTCGCCCGGAGTACCCGAATAAATGAAAAAATACATTGTGGACAGTTTCGAATCTGAGGGGCATTTCGGGCCTTACGGCGGCCGTTATGCACCTGAAATGCTGATCCCCGCGCTCGTGGCGCTGGAAAAAGCCTACCGTGAGGCACAACAGGACAGCTCATTTGTCGCTGAATTCGAGAAACTGCTCGCCACCTATTCAGGCCGGCCTACGCCGCTGTATTTCGCCGAGAACCTGACCCGCAAGCTGGGCGGGGCGAGGATTTATCTCAAGCAGGAGGGCCTGGGCCAGACCGGTTCGCACAAGATAAACAATGCGATCGGCCAGGCGCTGCTCGCCCGCAGAATGGGCAAGAAACGCCTGATCGCAGAAACCGGGGCAGGGCAGCACGGCCTGGCTACAGCCACGGTGGCCGCCCGTTTCGGCTTCGAGTGCGAAATATTCATGGGCGAGCTGGACATGAAACGACAGCGGCCTAATGTTTTCTGGATGGAGCAGCTGGGCGCTAAGGTTACCCCGGTACTCTACGGTACCCGCACTTTGAAAGACGCGGTGAATGAGAGTATCAAGAACTGGATCGAAAATCTCGAAACCACTCACCTTCTCGTGGGCTCTGTGGTAAGCGCCCACCCCTACCCCACAATCGTCCGGGATTTCCAGAGCGTGATCGGCCGCGAGATAAGGGATCAGATCATGGAGGAGGAAGGCAGGCTGCCGGATTGCCTGATCGCCTGCGTGGGAGGAGGCAGCAACTCGCTGGGCATGTTCTATCCGTTCCTCGAGGATGAGGGGATCGAGATGGTGGGAGTTGAAGCAGCAGGCCTGGGCATCGAAAGCGGCAAACACTCGGCCCGTTTCCAGGGCGGGAAGAAAGGCATTGTGGAAGGCTATAAGTCATATTTCCTGCAGGATGACGACGGCCAGACCCTGACCACACACAGCGTGGCTGCAGGGCTGGATTACGCGGGTATCGGGCCGGAGCACGCCTGGCTTCATGATCTCGGCAGGATTGAATATACCCACGCCACCGACCAGGAGGCCCTGGAAGCTCTCAAGCTTCTGCTGAAAACAGAGGGGCTCATCCCGGCGCTGGAAAGCGCGCACGCCGTGGCTGAGGCTGTTAAACGCTCCCCCGGAATGGGCAGCGACCAGATAATCGTGATCAACCTCTCAGGCCGGGGGGACAAGGACATTTTTATCGTTGCCGAGGTGCTGAAAGACAAGGCATGGCTGGAGTTTCTGAAAGCCAAGGTGAAGGAAGGCTACGGTGACCAATAAAATAGATCGAAAGCTTGCCCAACTGAAACAGGACAACCGGCACGGGCTGATGGCGCATATTGTTATCGGCTATCCCAACCTCCCGGTCTCAGAGAAAATCATCCTCTTCCTGGCCGAGGCAGGGGCGGACCTGATCGAACTTCAGATACCGTTCACCGACCCGCTGGCCGACGGCCCGACTATTCTCAAGGCGAATCTCGATGTCCTGCGCACTGGAATCAAGGTGGCCGACTGTTTCCGCTTTGCCGAAAAAATGGCCTCACGCCTGACAGATATCCCGCTTCTTTTCATGACTTACATTAATATTCCTTACAACTACGGTCTTGAAAATTTCTGCAGGGATTCGGCAGCCGCGGGCCTTACCGGCCTGATCGTGCCGGACATCCCGCCGGATGAGAAAGACGAGCCTTACCACGATTTATGCCTGGCGCACAACCTCCACCCGATTTACATCCTGAGCCCATCCAGCACCCAGGAGCGGATGAAATTGATCGGCCACTACGCCAGCGGGTTTGTCTATTGTACGGCAAGGGTGGGGATAACCGGGGCACGGGAATCCCAGATTGCGGGGCTGAGAGAGTTTATGGCCAGTGTGAGAAAATACGTGAAAGTTCCCCTTTCTCTCGGGTTCGGGATCAGCAGCCGGGAGCACGTGGAGAGTATAAGAGAACTGGCCGAAATTTCCGTTGTGGGCAGCAAGGTGATCGATATCTACAACTCAGGCCAAAGCGAAAAAGAAAGCCTGGAGAAAATATCCTCCTTTGTGCGAGGCTTGCGCTGAATTCCTCTTTTGAGATTCCTGTTGATTGGCTTTATCCCGCCGAAAAATTCACTGTCCGTCACCGTCCTCCCAGAGGTCGATTTCCCTGATTTTCTCCCCTTCAGTGATCTTGAGAAAGATCGGCTCAAGATGGGTGTGGGTTGTTTCGCTCAGGCGCCGCAGATCATCCAGTGTGCCTTGCGCCCTGACCCGGCCCTCCTGAATAATCGCCACGCGGCTGCAGGTTTCCTCGGCAATCGAGAGGGTGTGTGTGGACATGAAAACAGTTTTGCCCCGCGCGCAGAGCTTCTTGAAAATGTCCTTGACCAGCCGGATGCTTTTGGGATCGAGTCCCACCATCGGCTCATCCACCACGATTACCTCCGGTTCGTGTATCAGGGCAGCGGCGAAGACCAGTTTCTGCCGCATCCCGTGGGAATAACTCTCGATAAGCTCATCCCGCCAGTCAACAAGCTCGAAAAACTCGAGCAACCTGTCCGAACGCATGGCAACTGTTTTATCAGGAAGTTCCCATAACCCGCCGATAAAGGCGAGAAATTCATTCGCTGTGAGCTTTTCGTAAAGGAATGGGCGATCCGGTATAAAGCCCAGTCTTCGCTTGGCCTCCTCGGGGTGCTCATTCAGGTCAAAGCCGGCAACTTCAAGGCGGCCGGAAGTGGGCTGAAGAAGCCCGGTGATCATCTTGATTGTCGTGGTTTTCCCGGCCCCGTTCGGCCCCAGGAAACCGAAAAGTTCCCCGGCTTCCACTTTCAGGTTCAAATCCTCCACTGCGGTGAAAGAACCGAATTTCTTGGTTACTCCCTCCAAGTGTATCATCTCATCTCTCCCGGGCCTGTGCTGTAAGCCAGCACCTTGATCCCTACCTTGCCCACCAGGGGAAGAATTTCGACCTGACGGCTCATGTCGCCTGCCAGGAATCTGAGATGGCTCGCATCTGCCGGGAACTGGCCGAATATCGGATCCACAGACACCCAGTCACCCAGCCAGCATTCGTTCCAGGCGTGGTAATAAAATGCGTTCTCCACGTAAACCAGTCCCATGGCGATCCTGGTCGGAATCCCGGCTGCGCGGGCCAGCGAACAGAACAGCACAGCGAACTCGTTACAGTCCCCGCTTCTTCGTTCCAGAACCTCGAGAGTGTTGGGGATGCTGAAAGTGGGTTTCTTTTCGATATTCTTGTCCATCCAGCGCATAATAGAGCGGATTTTCTCCATTTCGCCGGCTCTCAGGTCTATTACCTCGGCTGCCAGGGCAAACAGCCGCGGATGCTCGCTCTGCACGAAAAAACCGGGCGAGGTGTAGACATCCCTGATTACAGTGGGCAAGGTATCCGTTAACTGCTCTGGCAGCGGCAGGCGGGGAATTACTTCGAGAATCCGCTCTTCGTAGCTCTGGCAACCTCCCCGAAGGCTGAAAGTGTCCTGGCCTACTCCGGTCAGCTCGAGCTTGATCGAGGCACTGTTACGCGCTTCGGGCAGGGGGCGGTCAGGCACCACGGCGACAAGTCTCTGGATATCAGTGCCCTCCTCCGGCCAGTTGCCTGTGCGTGCTTTAAGTTCATCCTCAAGCACCAGCCTGTAGCCTATCTCGCTTCGTTCCTCAAGCAGGCGGTGCTGATCATCGATATAGGAGTCTACTTGCATGCCCCCCATTTCCTGGCGAAGGTGCCAGACAGGCGTTTCCGCTCCATTGAAAAGGATGGTTTCCCGACCGAGGACTTCGATTTCAAGCTGGATGTTGCTCATCGTAGAAGGGTCGAAAACGGTGGTGCTGAAACTGTCCCCCTCTTTAAATTCCCGGCTGGCAAGCAAGAGTTGAACAGTGCTCGGCAACTGCGGCGGCCCATCCAGCGGGATTCTTTCCCCCCTGGATTCTCCGGCAACCGTTATATTCAGGTTCATTACATCTTTGTCCACCCGGCCGCGAAGGCCGAAATTGGTGTCCTCGCCTGTTATGGTGAAAATAAAAGAGACCAGGTGAAGCTTGCTGTCTGTGACAGCGCGTGCATAAGTATTTACCGACTTGTTTTGACCGATCATCTTGAACGCTAGGTAGGTATGGTCGGTACAGATGAACTGGGTATCCTGCCTTGTCACCGTGGTCCTCGAGTAACCGATTTTCTCTTCCTGCATGTAGATGCCGTACCAGCTGGTCTCGCTTTCCACCTCGCCGAGACTTTCGGGCGAAACTTCCAGAACCTCGCGTTTACCCTGGAAGTAGTATCTCTCTGCAAGCAGTCCCGCCATCACGAACATGAACAAGATTAAACTCAGATGGACAACATCTCTGATTCCTAATCTGTAAGCCACAGACTGATTCCTCCGGAATGGAAAAATCTTGAAGCGTGTTGATAAATCGATATGCAGGTCTTTAACCCTGGACGCCGTAGGGGGGCGGCGGCTGTCCGAATGAAGTCGCACAGACCGGTGCGCTTGCGCAACGGCGCGCATTTCATGCGCCCGCCGCCCCCCAAGCCCCG
>JAUVUV010000109.1 GCA_030604975.1 Candidatus Glassiibacteriota bacterium
GCGCAGCGCAACGGCACCTGCCCTGAGAATTTTAACTGACGAGAGGAAAATATCTATTTTTTTATTTTAAAATGTTTTAGTAAAAAAACTATCAACCAGTCAAGCACCATGATAATTATCTTCGAGTTACGAATATTCGCCGACGCTTTATTTATCGCTATGCGGCTAAAGGGATTCAAGCTGTCTGCCGATATAAAAATTAAGGTTAATAGCGTTCCAGAGTATGTATACTGGGGGTCAATTATTTTTCAGTCATCGGGAGTTCGAGATGCCGATTACAGAGATTCCGAACAGTGGCGCTACTTACCAGGTACAGCCCCTGGATAAAGATCAGGCTTCCCAGCAGGATCAATATAGACGGGGAAAAAAGAATAAATCGGGTAAAAGAGTTAAGAAACAGAATATCCCTTTGGAAAAAGATTCGAGAGCCAAAGGAGGGAGCCGGATTGACCTGGTAGTCTGATTAGACCCGGGAAAAAGGACGCAAGAGCAAACAGGATAAAAATTTTAATCAAACAAAGCCGCTACCAAGAAACGGGGTAACGGCTTTTTGATTTAGTCTTCCGGCCCTGAGCGGGAATTCATACCAGCCATTGGAGAACATCACGCAGAACCTCGACCGGCCGTTGGTCTGCGTTTATATAGTGGATCATCTCAGAATTGTAGGTCATCTCGCCGTTGAAATTTTTATCATAGCAGGCAAGAATCCTGGCTGCGTTTTCGAAAAAGATATCGAGCCTGCGGCCTACTGCTTCGGCATCCTGGTCGTCCTTTCGGCCTTCCCTTTGTGCCCGGCCGGTAATCCGGGCCACAGCAACCTCCCTGGCAGCTGTAACGTGCAGCACCCCGCACACCTCGATAAACGGCTCGATCATTTTCGCCTGCTCGACATTACGGGGCAGGCCGTCCAGCAGAAGGTAATCTGTCTCTGGGTTGAAACAGCCATCCTCTACCGCTGATTCGAGGTTTTCCCGGGCAAGGTTCACGGTTGTTTCATCATCCACCAACCCGCCTGATTTCATTATCTTATCGATTCGCCGCTCCAGTTCCGAGGCAGTGCCATCCTTTACTCTGGTCATCAGTGCGCGGAACATGTCCCCGGTGGAAAAATGAAGATAGCCGGGGAGCGTACCTACCGCCTTTGCATTGGTGCCTTTGCCGATACCGTTCGGACCGAATACTAAAAAAGTCTTGAGCCTGGACATTTTTCCCCTATTTTCTTGAAATCCGGTTTACCCTAACCTGAGTCAATCTCTGAGAAGGAGCTGATATTCAATATTTGCAAGGTACAAATTAAGTTGTCAGCGGATAAAATATTTGCTTTCAGATTAATTTTCAAGAGATATAGTAAAGTGTATTACATGTTGACAAAAATTAAATAATTGAATATAATGCAATATATTTCAATATTATTTTCATCGACCTGTTTAAGGAGGGCACCTTGTCCGAGAGCAAAACTCAAATAACAACGTATATCCTCGTAAGTCAGAAAGAAAGACTGAAAGACCTGTCAAACAGAACCAGGGTGCCTATCAGTGAATACCTGCGCGAGGGTATCGACCTGGTTCTGGACAAGTATCGTGAAGAAGTGCAAAGCCAAAAATATTTACAATTTGAATAGCACTTTCACCAGCGAGGATTATGGTGTATAATTAGTGCGAGATTACCGCTTGCCAATCCACAAATCAAGCCAGGAGGTTTTCCAATGCAAGAATTCAACGACTTGATAACCCATCTTGAGCAAAAGTTATCAACGGTTAAGGTAGTACATGACCTTCTTTATGCCAAGATGGGGGACGAGGTTGCCGACAGTGACAAGGATACAATCGTGCATTTCAGGGCCAGCGAGGTGGAAAACCTTCTCATAACCTTAGAAACATTTGTCGAGGAACAGGACGCTCTGATCCAGGATTTTATTGAGAGCCATCGCAAGAAAACCCGTCTGGAACAGATATCGAAGTAATTTTATGTTTCTTTTTGCCCTCAAGGCTCAAACTCGGAGCAATCCGATGAAGATTAAAAAAGGATTACCTCCTAGGTTCCTACCTGTAAGGAAAGATCTCCAGCCCCTGGTTAAAAAGATGCACCAGCTCAATCCAAACGACCTGAGAGAGCTGGAGGCTTTTATGGACTACCTGCAAAAGGGAGCGGAAGAGTTTTCCGGGACCGAGCCTGATGAAAAAAACTCTTCAAAAATTTACGAATTCATGAATGGAGGTCTCGAGAAAGAAGAAAACTCCGGAAGTAATATCCCTGACGCTGAAGCATTATAAAGCTCGCCGGCTTATCTTTTCACAGCTTTGCTTTTGAAAAAACTCCCGCCTGTACCGTGAAAAACGATTTTTCTTTTTTCTAATCCCTTATAACAATGTCATCAGATCAATAACTGGCAGAATCAATATGTCCTAAATGGGCTATCTTTATTCTTGCGCTGACCCCTTGTAACCGGCTATTTTCAAGCTTTATATTTTAGATGACTTTCCGGAAGTCAGCCTGAAACATCATTCGGGAGACTTTGATGAGCGACAAGGATTTTAAGCCCTTCGTTCCAGCAGAAACCGGTCTTAAGGAATTTACTGTGCGCGCGGTATTGCTCGGCCTGGGGATGGCGATAATTCTCGGATCGGCCAATGCATACCTGGGCATGAAAGCAGGCATGACCGTTTCTGCGACTTTTCCAGCCGCAGTGGTGGCGATGGCCGTCCTGCGGATATTTCGCGGATCGATTTTGGAGGAGAATATTTGCCGGACTACCGCCTCGGTAGGCGAGGCGCTTGTGGCCGGGGCCATCTTTACCCTTCCGGCGTTTCTGATCGCCGGGGTCTGGGATGAGCTCAACTACTTCGACTGCACCATGATCATGCTTGTCGGCGGCATCCTCGGAGTCCTTTTCGTGATTCTTCTGCGAAGGCCGCTGGTGGAGGAGGCAGGACTCCCTTTTCCGGAATCGAAAGCCTGCGCTGAGGTGGTCAAAGCCGGACAACATGGGGCTACCGGGGCCAAGTATGTTTTCGGGGCAATGGGTCTGGCAGCGTTTTTCGAATTTTTCAAGAACGCCAACGGTATCCGGCTGATCAGGGAACATGCCACCGTCTTCTGGCCGTTCAAGACAAGCCACATGGATCTTTTTCCCGGAGGTGCTGCCTCAAGCGCCGGCACGTACGAGGGCGGACTTCTCGTCCAGAGCCCGGGGGCCTCTCCGGCACTAGTCGGGGTGGGGTATATCATCGGCTTGCGGCTGGCCAGCTGGGTCTTTGCCGGCGGCGTGCTCGGCTGGCTGGTGTTTAACCCTCTGGCGATATTTTTCAATCCCTCGCTCGAGGTCTACAGCAAGGCGGGGATGTCCTGGCTGGATATCGCTAACAGCGTCTGGAGTACCCAGGTGCGCCCTTTTGCGGTAGGTGCTATGCTTGTTGCCGCTTTTTACACTCTCAGCCGGATGCGTAAGCCCCTGGTCGATGGTATCAGCAAGGCACTCAGGGATTTCCGCCGTAGCCAAACCGGCGATTTCAAACCCAACCGCCTGGAACTGGACCTGAATTTCAAGTGGGTCGCTATCGGTGTAATCTTCCTTGTCATCCCGATCACCCTTCTCTACTGGCATTTCACCGGTTCTTTGACCAGCGCGCTTGTCGCCGCGGTGGTAATGACTATCGCCGGATTCCTGTTCAGCGCTGTGGCAGGCTACCTGGTCGGCCTGATCGGCGGCTCGAACAACCCGATCAGCGGGTTGACTCTCTCGACCCTGATCGTGGCGGCGGTGCTGATGGTCTGGCTCGGCACTACCGGTACCCAGGGTATAGCCGCTGTACTGGGGGTGGCTGGAGTTGTCTGCTGTACTGCAGGCGTGGCCGGGGATATGCTCCAGGACCTCAAAGTCGGCCATATCCTGGGAGGAACCCCACGGCGCATGGAACTTGCCGAAATCCTCGGGGTAATCGCCGCTGCTCTGGTGCTTACATTCCCCCTGATCCTGCTTCACAATTCAACCCCCGGCGGGATCGGCGGGCCGGAACTCCCCGCTCCACAGGCAGGACTAATGGCGTTGATGGCCAAGGGCATCGTAGGCGGGGACATGGCCTGGCCGCTGGTTTTCATGGGAGGATTTTTCGCTCTCGCCCTAATCCTGCTCGGCGGGGGATCGCCGATGCTCGTGGCCGTTGGGATGTATCTTCCCCTGTACACCACTTTCGCAATCTTTGTTGGTGGACTGATAAAGTACCTGCTCGAGTTCCGGCTACGCAAAAAGGAAGAAAAGGTAAAGCAGGCTGCGGATAACAACGGGCTGCTGCTGGCGAGCGGGTTTGTCGCCGGGGAAAGCCTGACCGCGGTGTTCCTGGCCGGGCTGGTCTACCTGCAGATCAATTTCACCAAAAGCCCCATTTACCACCACACTGTGGAAGTCGGCGACAGGCCTGTGTCCGCCTGGTACCAGGCGTATCTCGACAGCGCGGGATGGCTGATGCCCTGGCTCGGGCTGATAATTTTCATCTCTCTGCTCTATGTGCTGATCACTATACCGAGCCGTAAGGCACGGGAAGCCGAGCAAGGGGAATAAGGAGCTGCTCAATCATAATTTTTAACCGAGGTTTGTGATGAGTACCGTTCAAGAAGCGGCAATGAACGCCATGGCCGGCTGCATGGCTGTGAAAAAAGGTGAAAGCGTGCTGGTTATCTGCGATGCTCCGCTGCGCAAAATCGGTTTCGCACTCTGGAATGCGGCTAAAGAACTCGACGCGGAGGTGATGCTGCTTGAGATAATCCCCCGCAGCAGGCACGGCGAAGAGCCGCCTCCTGTTGTGGCCGGGATTATGAAAGCGGTTGATGTGCTGCTCTGCCCCACAAGCTTCTCACTCACTCACACCGAGGCCAGGCGCGCCGCCACCAGGGCCGGTGTGCGGGCGGCAACCTTGCCGGGAATTACCGAAGACTGCATGAAACGGACCCTCACCGCTGACTACAATAAAATCGCCTCCCTTAGCGAAAAATTTGCCAAAGTGCTTAGTGGAGGCAAGCATGCCAGAGTCACCTCTCCGGCAGGCACGGATATCGAGTTCTCAATCCAAGGCAGAGTTGCACTTGCGGACACCGGCCTGGTTCACAAACCCGGCGATATGAGCAACCTCCCTGCCGGTGAAGCATTCCTGGCCCCGGTAGAGAGAACCGCTGAAGGCGTGATGGTTTTCGAGGCAGCGGTTGCCGGTGTTGGTAAGCTCGGTGAAGAAAAGATCAGGATCAAGGTCGAGGAGGGCTACGCTGTAGAAATTACCGGTAGAGCGCACGCCCGGAAACTGGAGGAAATGCTCGAACCGCACGGACGCGACGCTTACAATATCGCCGAACTCGGTATCGGTACAAATGATAAGGCGATAATAAGCGGTAAAATCCTCGAGGATGAAAAAATCCTCGGCACGGTTCACCTGGCCCTGGGCGACAACAAGTCCATGGGCGGCAAAGTGGGTGTCTCAAGTCATCTGGACGGGCTGATCCTTAAACCCTCGGTCTGGATCGACGGCGAAAGAATCATAGAAGACGGCAAGCTTTTGATCTGAAGAGGCAAATTTGGCGAAGCGAAAAAAAGAAAACCCTTTCCTGCGCCGCGACATCGACCTGACGTCGGTACAAGGGAAGGACGGGAAGACGATGATCGTGGTGCACGACCCGCTTGAGCTCGACAAGCGCGGGACGGTAACGATAAGCGCCGGGGCGCTTCCACTGCTGTCGATGCTTGACGGCAGCCACAGCGCGGAAGAGATCCGCCTTAAGCTGGTGGAACAGACCGCACGCGCCGGCCAACTAACCTCGATTCCCCTCGAGCTGGTAGAATCGATGATCAGAGGTCTGGATGAGGCTTACCTTCTGGATAACGAGCGCTTTCATGACGCTCACCGCAAGCTGATCGAGGATTTCACTGCTCTTCGCGTCCGTCCGGCCGCCCTGGCAGGCAAATCCTACCCTGAGGATAAAAACAAACTCGAAGAGTTAATCGACAGCCTGCTCGCCTCTGGCGGCGAGAACGAAAAGGTACAGGAGCTGGAAGGCAAAACTATCCTGGCCGTGGTGGCGCCACACATTGAACTCAATGTCGGCCGGAAAATTTATTCTGCCGGCTATGGCGCGCTAAAGGGGCGCTCCTACGACCGGGTGATAATTCTCGGCGTGGGTCACTCCATGGAGCACGGGTTGTTTTCAATTACAGATAAAGACTATACCACTCCGCTCGGCACGGTGCCAACCGACAGGCAGGTTGCAACGCGCCTGAAAAAAAGCGCCGGAACACTTGCCACGGAAGATGATATCAACCACCGCTCAGAGCATTCGATTGAGTTCCAGTTGCTGTTCCTGCAGCGGGTGCTCGAGGGGCCGTTCACAGTCCTGCCGGTGCTTTGCGCTTCGCTTTTCGGCGAGTTGATCCCCAACAAATACAAAAGGCCCCGAGAGATCAAAGGGCTCGCTGTCGCCCTTGACTGCCTGGGAGAAATGCTCAGTGACCCGGGAAGCAAGACACTGGTAGTGGCCGGGGTGGATCTTTCGCACGTGGGCCCCAAGTTCGGGGACGAAAAACCGGCGATACAGATCACAGCCGAATCCTCGCGCCACGACAGGGCTCTTCTCACAGCCCTGACCGCCCTGGACGTGGAATCTTTCTGCGCAGAGGGCACGCGGGTGACCGACCGCTACCATGTATGCGGGTTCAGCGTGCTTTCGATGCTGCTGGAGATCCTGCCGGAAGGTGTCCAGGGATTGGAGCTGGGATACCACGTGTGGCACGAAGCCCCCACCTGGAGTTCGGTGAGTTTTGCCGCAGCTGCGTTTTACAAAGATTAGGTCGGCTATTTTTCGAAATAATTTAACAGTTTCGCCGGATTTTGCACTGAACAACAGAATTCTCTCATCTTCACTGTAATTCTCTATAGTTTTTTCACTCGCTTTAACTGCAAATTCTTTGCTCTCCGGCAAACTTAGCAGGTAAATCTACGATTCTTCCTAGTGTACTGTCCCGGAAGTTCGTTGATTTAAATTTATGCCCCAAAACATTGGATAACTATTTTGGTATTGATCCTGAAACGCCCGTCCAGTCAAGATCGTAGGGGCAGACCCATGTGTCTGCCCGCGGGCGCACACACGGGTGCGCCCCTACGGAATATGTAACCTTATTTCAGGGACA
>JAUVUV010000445.1 GCA_030604975.1 Candidatus Glassiibacteriota bacterium
CCGCGAGTACTTTCTCCTTGATTCCGCCCACCGGGAGAACCTTGCCGCGCAGTGTAATCTCGCCGGTCATCGCCACGTCGTGGCGCACGGGCTTGCCGCTGAGTAGGCTGGCCAGCGCAGTCAGGATTGCAACCCCGGCAGATGGCCCGTCTTTTGGAGTGGAGCCAGAGGGAACATGAACGTGGATGTCGCAGTGAGAGAAGATGTCCTCCCTAATGTCCAGAACATTGCGATGGGCCCGCAGAAAACTGAAAGCAGCCATTGCCGATTCCCGCATCACCTCACCGATCTGGCCGGTGAGTTCAAAATTCTTGTTTCCCTCCATCAAGATGGCCTCGACAAAAAGTATTTCCCCGCCGTAAGCAGTCCAGGCCAGGGCGGTGGACACACCAATTTCCGGCTGTCTTCCCGCGGTCTCAGGCAGGAATTTCGGCGGACCCAGGTAATCTGGGAGTTCCTTGGGGAGAACTTTGGAGTGGAAATGGTTCTCGAGAAGGTGAAGGGCCGTTTTGCGTGAGATTGAGGCAATCGAGCGCTCCAGTTCCCGCACACCGGATTCCCGGGTGTAGCCTTTGATAATCTCGGAGATAGTTTTTTCAGGTAGTTGAAGCAATCCTCCCGAGGTGAGGCCGTTTTCCTCCAGTTGGCGGGGGATCAGGTACCGCTGGGCAATCTTGAGTTTCTCCGCAGGCGTGTACCCGGCGATTTCGATAATTTCCAGGCGGTCGCGCAGGGCGTGCGGGATCTGGTGAAAAAGGTTTGAGGTAGCGATAAAGAAAATATTGGAAAGGTCAAAGTTTATTTCGAGGTAGTGGTCGCTGAATGCAGAATTCTGAGCAGGGTCAAGCACCTCCAGCAGCGCGTTGGCCGGGTCCGAGCGCCCCTCGGAACCCAGCTTGTCGATCTCGTCCAGCATGATAACAGGGTTGTTAACGCCGACTTTGCGCAGAAGCTGGATCAGGCGGCCGGGCATGGAGCCGATATAGGTACGCCGGTGCCCGCGGATTTCAGCCTCGTCCCGGATTCCACCCAGGGAAATTCGGCAGAACTTACGGCCGAGCGCACGGGCAATGGACTTGCCAAGCGAGGTCTTGCCCACACCAGGAGGACCGATAAAGCAAAGGATCGGACCTTTGGAGTCCTGCTTGAGCTGTCGCACGGCCAGGTGCTCGATAATCCGCTCCTTGACCTTGGTGAGGCTGTAATGGTCCTCATCCAGGATGCGGCGGGCCTCGATGATATCGAGCCGGTCGGGACTGCAATTTTGCCAGGGAAGATTAATCAGCCAGTCGAGGTAGGTGCGAGAGACATGATATTCGCTGGCCGAGGGGGGAATCCGGCGCAGGCGGTCCAGTTCGCG
The DNA here is from genome assembly GCA_030604975.1 of Candidatus Glassiibacteriota bacterium. Taxonomy (GTDB): domain Bacteria; phylum Gemmatimonadota; class Glassbacteria; order GWA2-58-10; family GWA2-58-10; genus JAUVUV01. Next base: position 1,361 of record JAUVUV010000445.1, read on the forward strand.
GTAGGCCATCTCGAGCGCTTCATCGCTCATCCCCGAATTCTTAACCTCTCCGGCAAGTTCTTCCAGTTCCCGCTTGTGCGGTTCCTCATCGCCGAGTTCGTGCCTGATAACCTTGAGCTGTTCCCGGAGATAGTAGTCACGCTGCTCCTTGTCGAGCTGGGTTTTGACCCTGGACTGAATTTGTTTGCCGAGCTGGATCAGGTTGCGTTCGCGAACCAGGAAGTCGATCACCATTTGTGCGCGATCTCGCGGTTTGACAGTCATGAAAATCCGCCTTTTTTCATCAAGAGGCAGGTCTATGTTCGCCATAACGAAATCGGCCAGCTCCCCGGCAGTCTCGATCGTATCGGATGCGCTGAGTAAATCCTCGGAAAGCATGGGATTGAGATCGATCATTTCATGGAACAGAAGCAGAAGCGCTTTCCGGAGAGCAATGAGCTCGACCGGCGATTCGCCTGGCAATTCGATTGTTTGCGGACAGCAGAGGAAAAGTTTTCCCTCGTGGCGTACCTTTTCCAGGCGAATTCTGCCCACTCCCTGGATCAGCAGACGGATGGAGGAATCACGCATGCGCAACATTTTCAATACCCGTCCAAGGGTCGCAAAGGGAAGAAAGCGTTTATCCTCTTTCTTTTTGCCTAGATCCTGGCCTATCGGGTAGCCCAGTGCAACGAGCTGTTTATCGGTGATATTATCCTCGATCAGCTGGGCGAATTCGCCTTCGGGAACTACAACCGGCACGACGACATTGGGAAATACGATTCTGTCCTCGAGGGAAAGAAGAGGCAGTGTGCTGGGAAGATCTTCAGTGGCAATGATCGGCTGGGCAGACTTCACGCTCGTTTTCATCAATCACCGTCCCTGGTGTGGTCTTTAGCGAAGCTTTAATCCTGAAAAACAGGCCGAACACCCAGCGGCTCGATTCCGATTCGGCCTCCTGTCGACTCGGTGAGCGAGGAAATGAAGGCTTCGGCCCTGCTGGTGGCTACTGCAATTTTCAGACCGACCTTCTCCTCGAAATTGCGGGAAATGATGACTGCAGGACCTGATTCGATAAGCTTGTTGACCCGGCCCAGAGCAGAATAGTCAAGGGTGAGCGAATAGCTTGCCCCGAACATGCCTTCTGTTTTTACAGCACTGGCGATAGCCTTTCCAGCAGCCTCGGAGTAAGCCCGTGCCAGGGGGCCTGTTCCCAGTTTCACACCACCGAAATAGCGGGTAACTACAACAACCACTCCGAGAAGGCCCTCGCCTTCGATTGCTTTGAGAATCGGCGCTCCGGCAGTGCCTGCCGGTTCGCCGTCATCGTTGTAAGCGAACGCGGTTTCAGACTCCTCAAGTGCGCGCCAGCCCCAGCAGTGGTGGGCGGCTGCATGATGTTTTTTCTCCTCTGCCCGGACAATTTTGCCCGATTCCTCACGTTCAAAAGCAGGCGAAGCAAGTCCGATAAACCGGCTACCCTTTATCCGCACCTTTGAATTGCCTTCAGAACC
>JAUVUV010000456.1 GCA_030604975.1 Candidatus Glassiibacteriota bacterium
CAGTTTTCGTACTTATACTGCTCGATATAGGTGCTCCGATCGTGAATTATCCTGTGGCCGAGCGGGCTGATCTGGGCAACCAGGGGATAATATCTGCCTTCTGCAGGGCTTTTGCCTGCTGAACCTTTCACCGCTACCTCCGACTCCCTGCCAGTGCAGCCGGCCGCCAGAGAGGCACCGGTAAGCGTGAAAAAATGCCTGCGATTCATGATTGGCCTCCTGTCTATCTTTTAATTTTGTATCTGTAAGAATAGTCTTATATATTTTGCCAATGCCTGCAAGCTAAATATCAATCCTGGTATAGAACCGGCCTTGTTTTGTAAAAATCAGCTCAAGGAGGGTGCGGCGATGGAAGCGGCAATGAACAGAAGGCGTTTTGTCAAGGCGACCCTTGCCGGGCTTACCGCCGGTGTAAGCTTGGGTCTTGAGACTGCACGAGGAGCCAGCGGTGAGAGGCGCAGGACCGACGTCTCTATTAACAATGACATGTTCCTTATCAACGGCCGGCCGACGTACGAGGGCAGGTACTGGTACGGCTGGAGAATCGAGGGGCTGCTGTTCAACGCGCGGCTGATCCAGGGAATTTTCGACGACCTGAACCAGGAAACAGTCTCCAAGTGGGCTTACCCGGATACTGGCAAGTGGGATGCACAGCGCAATACGAGGGAATTCATGGCTGCCATGCCCGCCTGGCGCGCACACGGGCTTCTCGGGTTTACGATCAACCTCCAGGGTGGAAGTCCCGAGGGGTATTCCCGCATACAGCCCTGGCATAACTCCAGTTTCAAATTGGACGGAAGCCTAAGGCCTGATTATATCACACGCCTAGAGAAAATCCTCGATTTTGCCGACAAGTTGGGTATGGTGGCGATCCTGGGCCTTTTCTATTTCGGGCAGGATGAGAGATTGAAAGATGAAGACGCGGTGGTCCGAGCCGTAGACAATGCTGTTGGCTGGGTACTGGAGCGTGGCTATAAAAATGTGCTGATCGAGGTTAACAACGAGTGCAACGTGCGCTACGACCATGAAATTCTGCGCCCGGAGCGGGTCCACGAGCTTATCCAAAGAGTAAAAGAACATTCACATAATGGCCGCCGGCTGCTGGTGAGCACAAGCTACGGCGGGGGCACTGTTCCGCTTGAAAATGTGGTGCGAAGCGCCGATTTCCTTCTCATGCACGGAAACGGTGTAAGTGAGCCCGAGCGGCTGGCTGACATGGTGCGCCAGGCCTGCGCCGTTCCCGGCTACCGACCAATGCCGATACTGTTCAACGAGGACGACCATTTCGATTTCGAAGCCCCGCTGAACAACATGCTTGCTGCAGTGAGCGAATACGCCTCCTGGGGCTATTTCGATCCTGGAAAGAGCGATTATCTCGACGGCTATCAGTGCCCGCCGGTCAACTGGCAAATCAATACACCGAGAAAGAAAGCCTTTTTCGGCAAGCTGAAAGAAATCACGGGAGTTTAACAGATGCTGTACAAAGAAGACTGGGACAAGGCAAGAGAAAGGATGCTGGCCTGGTGGCAGGGCGAATTGCTCGACCGGGCGGTGATCCAGATTACAGCGCCTCGGGATGGCGCATCTGGCAACAGCCGCTGGGACTCTTTTTTTCTGGCGCGCCACCACGAGGAGCCAGAGCTGGCAATCGAGGAATGGGAGAAATTCTGCCGGGATACTTTTTTCGGCGGTGAGATGATTCCAAATCTCTGGATCAATCTCGGCCCGGGCATCCCGGCGGCCTACCTGGGGTGTAGGCTGCAAGTGTCCTCGGACACTGTCTGGTTCAAACCTCCCGGCGATCTTTCCTTACAGGATATCCTCAAACTCCGACTCGATGAGAACGAAAAGTGGTGGAAAACTACCCGGAAACTTACCGCTCTGGCTGCGGAATCCGGCAAAGGCAAATACTTTACCGGCCTGACAGACCTGAACTCGGTATTCAACATTCTCTGCCATCTGAGAGGTACCCAGCACCTGCTCTATGACCTGGTCGACTCTCCCGAAGAGGTAAAACAGGCCAGCGAGTTGATCAACAGCATCTGGCTTACCTGCTATAACGAGCTTGCCGATATTTCAATGCGTTACCAGGAGGGCAGCGCCTTCTGGATGAACATCTGGTGTCCGGGCCGGGGCTGCGACGTGCAGTGCGACTTTTCAGCAATGATCTCGCCCGAGATGTTCGAGGAGTTCGTGCTCTGGCATCTGATTCAGAAAATCCGCAATACCGACCAGTCTATCTACCATCTGGACGGGCCGGGACAGATTCCCCACCTGGATATCCTGCTCGAAATCCCCGAGCTGGACGGAATCCAGTGGGTGCCGGGAGCGGGCAATCCGCCAACCGGCTCACCGGAGTGGTTTCCCATGTACCGAAGGATCCAGGAAAAAGGCAAACTGCTGATCCTTCAGGGTATGGCGAAAGAGGATGTCGAGGGAGTGCTTGGTAACTTATCCTCGCGCGGCCTGCTGATCGAAACAAATTGTGATTCTGAATCCGAAGCCCGGGAGTTGCTGGCAAAGGTGGCGAAGTGGACAAGAGACTAGAAAAATTGCAGGTATGGTTCTCAAGCCGATCCTATAAGTTATTGATCGAACAATTCAGAAAAATCACCGCAAAACGACCATTTTTCTCATCCGGCTCCTTTCGCCCGCTCTCAGCCGGTAGAAATAGACACCGGAGGGGACTTCCTTTCCCTGGCTGTCCGCGCCGTCCCAGAATACCTGGTACACTCCGGGTTCCTGCACTTTATCCACCAGAATCCGCAC
>JAUVUV010000534.1 GCA_030604975.1 Candidatus Glassiibacteriota bacterium
GTGCCGCCGATACCTGAATTGCATTGGCTTTTTGTTCAGCCATTTTTTCCTCCCGGGATTTTTCCTCGTTAATCAACCATTAATTCAAATATTTATCAAACCAGTCGAAGATCAGTCTGTTTCTTTCAGGCCGATGGGTGTTCAGGCCATGGTCACCGCCGGGGAAAACAACCAGTTTATGGTCTTTACCCAGCTTTTTCAACTCTTCCGCCAGCTTTCTGGCCTGGCTCACATTCACCCTCCAGTCGTCCTCGCCGTGAAGGATCAGCACCGGGACATTGATCTTATCCGGCCAGTAAAGGGCAGAGCGCCTTTTGTATTCGTTTTCATCCTTGCCGACCAGTTCTTCCACCACTCTTCGCATGCCCTCTCCCCGATCCTGGAGGTTTTGAATAATATCGGTCACGCCGCCGACAACCGCTGCGGCTTTTATCGGCGCCCCCTGTTTTATCGCCAGGTAAGTCATCATGCCGCCGCGGGAATATCCCAGCATCACAATTTTATCGGGGTCAGTGAAAGGAAGGCTTCTTGCCAGGTGAATCAGGGTCAGTACATCATTGACATCACTGCCGCCAAACTCCTCTCTTCCTTGCCCACCGTCGTTTCCTCTATACTGTGAGGCAAGTACCGCATAGCCGCTCGAAGCAAGGTAAGAAAAATATTTCATCATTTTCAAAGTAATTCTGCCGAATTCCCGGTTACCGCCGCGATTATAAATAAGAACCGGCCACCTGACTCCCTCTTTTTTCTGCTTTACAAGAAAGCCGACCACTTTCAGCCCGTCGCTTGAATACTTTATTCTGTAGCTTTCAACCTCCTCGGAATATCCGGTTTCGACCTGGATCTGTTCTCTTTCAAGTATTTGCCCGTTTAAATCTTTCAAGAGGCTCGTATCTTGACCGAAAAAAGGCAGCTCCGCCGTGTTTTTCAGCGCCTCCCGCTCAGTTTTGCAAGCAGCAGCCCAAAGAGCCAATATTATAAAAAACAAATAAAGCTTACTGCTGCCCTGTGCTGCGGATCGGTTTTTCATGATTGCCTACCTGCCTTTAAAATTTTCATTTCCGACTTTGATACTTATCGAAAATTATCTCTCCACAATGCCTGGTGCAAGTTTTCCAGGCCCGGGTTGCCGCTCGATGCTGACTGAATATTTTAAACGGCTGTCAAAAAGAATAACGAGAGCCTGAAAACAGTTGCCATCGCTGTTTTTTGAATTTATTTATTCTAAAGAAGTAATTTAAGACAAGATCGATTTATTTCCAGAACTTATCAATCCAATATAAAAAAAGTGGCAAATCCGGAGAATCTCGTGCGTAATACACATTGTTTGATCCTTTCAATCCTTTTTTCTTTCGCAGCCTCTGGTGCAACATTGGCAGGCCAAACCTACACCCTACCCTGCATTGCGGATGCAGCAATGAACGGACACTCGAGCGAAAGAGATCTGAACTGGGGTGCCTCCGCCAGAATGAGATTGAAAGATTACCAGGGAATTCCTTTCCTTCAGTTCGATTTCTCAACAGTCCGGGGCATGAGGGCGGTAAGCTGCACTCTTTTTGTAAAATCCGTGGACGGCCAGTTCGCCTTCTGCACGGACATTATCTCCACGATTGCCACTCCCTGGTATGAAGGGACCTCAACCGGTTCCTATCAGAACGGGGCGA
>JAUVUV010000220.1 GCA_030604975.1 Candidatus Glassiibacteriota bacterium
GGAGCCATCCTCAAATGTCCACAGAGAATATACCTGAAAGGTACCACTTCCTTTGGTTTCCTCAAATGTTTGCACGCTTGAACAGGTCGCAACTTCGCTGTTCTCAAAGAAAATCAGTCCTTTGTACTCTGCTACAGCGAGAACGTGTCCAGGTAAATCTCCGACCTCGCTCTCTTCTGCCTTGATAAGGTGATAAACGGCCCTGCCCTTCACGGTCTCCGCCCGTACCTGGGTGACAGACAGCAGCAGACAAGCCGTGATGAGCAGAACGGTACAAGAGATGAACTTTGTTGCAGACATGATTAGTTTCTCCCTTTTGATTCTGTTGTAGGGGCACCGCGCGCCGTGCCCCTACGGTTGATTATCAGCCACAAAGAAATCCTATTTCTTAGGCAGGGTGTATGTCTCTGTGAATTCGGTGTATGTGGCGAATCCGGGAAAGAACTTTCCGGAGCAGGAACCACCCCCTTTCGCATTGTAAAGAAATTATCTCGTTATATCGGCCATATGCGGCAGAGGTATTTTAAACAGGAAAAAGCAGCGGTTTCTCTTATACCTCGTGATAATAATTCTGCGGCGTTGTCTTTGAATTCGAGTCTATGAATATTATTATGCAGGGAAATTTTCCGTGATTAAATACTTATTCACTTTTTACCCTTTGTCAAGATTTCAACTAAATTTCACCAATAAAAAATGGACTCGGGATAGTATTGATAAGTGCAAAAATTTAATCTGAAAACTTTTTCCCCGAGCAGTCCGGGGCATTATTCAGCCCATGGCAATAGAATCCACGCCGGAAATCCATTATCCCGCAAATCCATTTCCTTTTGCCTTACCTGAAATTAGATTTATTTTTCATCAACGTGAATCGATTCTCTAACCATCTTTTCCAACAATCAGAAACCTTGGAGGACACTCATGTCAAGTAAAAGGCTTACCTGTTCGGCAATCCTCTGTGCCTTGATAATTATGGTTATCCTGCCGGGAATTACACAGGCCGGGGAATCCCCGGTCAAAATGTGGGAGCAATCCCTGACACTGCCCACTTACGGAATCGGCGAACCGGAACCGAACCCGGTGTTCTATAACGGAAAAGTGTACCAGGGAGCCAGAGGCGTTCAGTATCCGTATCCCCTCCAGGACAAGCTGACCGATATCCGCGCTGACCAGACTTACACTGCTGTGTATCTTGAAAACGAATACATTAAAGTGTGTGTGTTGCCTGAGATCGGCGGCCGGATATTCTCAGCTATGGATAAAACCAACAATTATGACTTTTTCTACCGTCAGAGCGTGATAAAGCCTGCTTTTATCGGCGTGCTCGGGGCCTGGATCTCTGGAGGGGTGGAGTGGAACGTGCCGCACCATCACCGGACCTCGACTTTCATGGCGGTGGATTACACGCTGGAGGAAAACCCTGACGGCAGCAGGACTGTGTGGGTGGGCGAAATAGAACTTCGCCACAGGCTGAAATGGCTGTTCGGCATCACGCTTTACCCTGGCAAGTCCTACGTCGAGGTATCCGCTCGTGTTTCCAACCGCACGCCGCTGGTGCATACGTTCCTGTACTTTGCAAATGTCTCCGTGCACGCGGATTCATCCTACCAGGTGATCTTTCCCCCGAGCCTGGAGTACGCCACCGGGCACGGTAAACACGCTTTCACGACCTGGCCTCTTGCATCCAGCTCCAAGGTTTTGAACAACGAGGGCTATTCTCCCGGAGACGACCTGAGCTGGTGGAAAACCCATCCCTCGCCGATATCGCTGTTCGCCATAAACTGCGCTGAGGATTTCATAGCCGGGTACGATCACGGCAAAAAGGCAGGGCTAGTCCACGTGGCAGACCACCATCTCGTTCCGGGGAAAAAACTCTGGGAATGGGGACCCGGCCCGGCAGGCCGGATCTGGGACGAAATCCTCACTGACACTGACGGCCCGTATATCGAGATCATGGTCGGCGCCTACTCTGACAACCAGCCCGACTACAGCTGGATTCAGCCTTACGAGGTGAAAACTTTCAAGCAGCGCTGGTACCCGCTGCGGGAAATCGGCGGGGTAAAAAACGCAACCCTGGAGGCTGCGGTGAACCTCGAGGTCACCTCACGGAATACGGCCCTTTTAGGGTTTAACGTTAGTTCCGAATACAGGGGCGCCAGGGCAGTCCACACAGCCGGGGACAGGGTGATATTGGAGGAGATTCTGGATATCAGCCCTGCAAAACCGTTTGTCAAAGAGATCCAGCTTCCCTCAGGAGTGAAAGAGGAGCAGCTCAGAGCCTCGCTCCTTTGTCCGAAAGGCAAAGAGCTGGTTGCCTACAGTCCGGTGAAAAAGAAAGGCTCGCCCATGCCCGAACCGGTTACTCCTCCACCGCCGCCTGAAAAGGTGAAAACAATCGAGGAACTTTACCTGGCGGGCATGCGCCTGGAGCAGTTCCACAACGCCGCCCTGGAGCCTGACCCTTACTACCAGGAAGCCTTGAGGCGCGATCCGGGTGATTACCGCACCAACACCGCCCTGGGAATCCTTTACCTCAAGCGCGGGATATTCGAGCAGGCAGAGCAGCGTCTTGCCGCGGCAATCGAGCGGATCAGTGCCAAACACACCAGGCCCAGAGACGGGGAGGCATACTACTACCTGGGTGTGGCCTTCAAGGCCCAGGGCAAAAACGATTCTGCCTGGGATGCTTTCTACAACGCATCCTGGAGTGCAGCCTGGTATTCTGCCAGTTTTTTCGCCCTGGCGGAACTGGCTGCTGAAAAAGGAGATTTTTCCAAGTCGCTTGCTTTTCTCGATCGCTGTCTTCTCATGAATTCCCCCAATTCGAAAGCGCAGGTCCTTCGCTCCGCCCTGCTCAGGAGGCTCGGCCGGGCTGAGGAAGCATCCCAGGTGGCCTCGATGGTTCTGGCCGCGGACCCGATTGATTTCCGGGCTGGCAACGAGCTTTACCTCACCAAACTCGGCATGGGTTCAACAGCCGAGGCAAAAAAGCAGTTAAACCAACTGCAAAGAGTAATGCGCGGCTCGGTGCAGAATTACCTGGAAACTGCCACGGATTACGGCAGCTGCGGCCTCTGGGACGAGGCTGTCGGCCTGCTTACCCGGTTTGCCGGATCGGAAAAATCGCCTGAGGCTTCGAATCCCCTGATTTACTATTATCTCGGCTATTACAGCGAAAAAAAAGGAGATCACGAGCAGGCAGCCCGATACTACAGGCTGGGAAGCCAGATGCCCCCGGATTATGTTTTCCCCTTCCGCCTGGAGTCTATTGATATGCTCCGGGCGGCATCCAGGCACAACACGGGTGACGCCCGCGCGCCGTATTACCTCGGAAACCTCCTTTTCGACAGCCAGCCTGAGAAAGCGATTGCTGAATGGGAAAGATCACGGCAGCTCGACGGCTCGTTTTCAATCGTGCACCGCAACCTCGGCCTGGCCTACGCCCGCATCAACAACGACATCCCGAAAGCCATTGCCAGCCTGGAGAGTGCTATCAGCTGCAATAAAAACGACCCGCGGCTGTATCTGGAACTGGACGAACTTTACGAAACCGGCGGCGCAGCGCCTGAAAGAAGGCTTGCGTTCCTGGAAAAAAACCAGAATGCGGTTAACGCTCGGAACGACCTGCTGTCACGGGAAATAGTGCTGTACGTGTTGCTTGGCCAATACGACAGGGCTATCGAGTGGCTGGACAATCACCTCTTCCACGTGTGGGAGGGCAGGGGAGAAATACACGACATCTACGTGGACGCGCACCTTGCCAGGGGGGAGGAGTATTTCAGGGGGAAGAAATACCCGCAGGCGCTGAAAGATTTCGAGGCGGCTCTACTGTATCCGAAAAACCTGGGGGTGGGAGAACCCCGCAGCAGAGGACGTTCTTCCCGGGTTTATTATTTCATAGGCACGGCACACGAGGCGCTGGGCAACCAGGCCAAGGCGCAGGAGTACTACGAAAAATCGGCTGAGGCCACACTGCGCCCCGGCACGGAGATTGCTTATTACCAGGGGCTTGCCTTGAGAAAGCTCGGCCGGGAAAACGAGGCTGAGCAGATATTCGACAGACTTGTCCAAACCGGCATGAGGAGTCTCGAAACCTCAAGCCCGGACTATTTCGCCAAGTTCGGAGAGAAGCAGACTGAGGAGGCCCGGAGAGCCCAGGCGCATTACATTCTCGGGCTGGGATACCTGGGCAAGGGCAATATGGCCCGGGCCAGGCAGGAATTCGAAAAGGCTGTGGAGCTGAATATCACTCACAGGCGCGCGGGCAAGCTGCTGGCTGGAATGTGATACAATGAACTACCCCGCAGCAGAGTTGCGAGGTATCACAATGATGAACTTGATCGATCTTATCCCCTCCCCTAGGGCGAACAAATGCAGACAACCCCCTTTCTCCCCCTTTGTTAAGGGGGATTATAAATTGATCCCCTATGGTAAGGGGGATTAACTACTGATCCCCCGGGGCGGGTTACCTCGAAGCAAAGCTTCGAGGAATTCTTTCCGATTAAATTATGGGAATACGGATAACTGTTGCGTAAAACTTGCTCCGTCATTTTCAGCGTGCTATAATGAATGAATCTTATCCAAGTCTGCGCAGGGCTTGGGAGACTGCGAGGAAACATCCGGGAGGTTCCTGCGTGCAACCGCAGCTTCGAATCACGACTTCCACCTTCACGCCAGGCGGCTGACAATGAGCAAGCCAGCCTCATCTTTATCAAACTTCTTCAAAGAACTCAGACGCCGCAAGGTGTTCCAGGTGGCAGTGGTCTATGCCGTTGTGGGCTGGGTTCTCATCCCGGTGGCCGATAC
>JAUVUV010000205.1 GCA_030604975.1 Candidatus Glassiibacteriota bacterium
AATTTTATCATGCAGCTTCGCCTGCCCCAGCAAACCCTGGATAAAATCACGCACGGCACCTGCGAAAAAGTGCTGGGCCGGTATTTGAAAAGGGAGAAAAAAAAGTGATTGCTTCCAGTGAACCGGCTTTGCTGTGTTGAAAATAGAGGAGATTGCCAATGCATGGAAAAACTCGTGAAATTCTCGATATTTTTGAGCAGATAGCCGCCATTCCCCGATGCTCCAAACATGAGGAAAAAATCTCTCAGTGGCTCCAGCAATGGGCACGCGATAAGGGATTCACTGTGCGGGCCGACAGCGCCGGAAACGTGGTTATCGAGGTGGCGGCAAGTGAGCGCTACGAAAATGCGCCTCCTGTTGTAATCCAGGGACATACGGATATGGTGTGTGAAAAGACCCCGGACTCGGCCCATGATTTCTCAACCGATCCAATCCGCCCCATAGCGGACGGCGAATGGCTGAGGGCCGATAATACCACACTTGGCGCGGACAACGGTATCGCGATCGCCATGGGCCTTGTCCTGGCAACGGACAAAACAGTGTCCCATCCTGAGCTCGAACTTCTTTTTACAGTGGATGAGGAACAGGGATTGACCGGCGCTGCCAAGCTCGCGCCTGATTTTATCAAAGGCAGGATTCTGCTGAATATCGACTCGGAAGACGAGGGAGTGCTGACAGTCGGCTGCTCAGGCGGCAAGGAAACCCGGATATCTCTTCCTCTTTCTTTCGCCGAGCTGCCGGAAGACTACCAGGTTTACAGGATCTCTGTCAGCGGGCTGCGGGGCGGACATTCCGGTGTGGATATCCACAAACACAGAGCGAGCGCCAATAGAATTCTCGCCCGCCTGCTCGGCCTTCTGAAAGAATCTGACAATATCAGGCTCGTCTCGATCAAAGGCGGTACGGCCCATAACGCGATTGCCCGGGACGCTGAGGCTCGTATCGCTTTCAACAGTGCGGATAACGGTGCCGTTGGAAAAAAAATTTCCGATTTCGAACAGATTGTGCGGAACGAGTTCGCCACAAGTGAAAAGTTGCCGTCAGTGGAAATTTCCGGACCGGAGAGCGGCGCCGGGCAGAGCAGCCGTTCTGTCAGCACCGAGGACACTGCCAGGGCGATAAACCTGATGCTTGCCCTGCCCCACGGAGTTATCGGCATGTCGCTGGACATTGAAGGCCTGGTTGAAACCTCGACAAACTTTGCCATAGTCGAAATTAAAGATGATGCGCTCAAGATCCTCTCCAGCCAGAGGAGTTCGGTGATGTCGAAACTGGATGAGCTCAGTCGAAGGATAGAAGCTCTTTCCGCTCTGGCCGGGGCTGATACCGAATCAGGAAACGCTTACCCGGCCTGGGAACCGAACATGGACTCCCCCCTTCTAGAGCGCTGCAAAGACACTTACCAGAAGCTCTACGGCAAGCAACCCTCGGTGGAAATTATCCACGCCGGTGTGGAATGCGCCATATTGGGAGCCAAGTATCCCGGGATGGACATGATTTCGCTGGGTCCGACAATCGAGAATCCCCATTCCCCTGAGGAAAGGATCAATATACCCTCTATAGGCAAGGTCTGGGATTATCTGGTTGAGATTCTAAAATCATTCGGACAGTAACCAAATCCTGATAGAAAACCCGCAGTTGTGAAAGGCAACTTTGTTTTATCCTCATAGAATAAAGACTATTTTTGCATCTGGAAAAGTGAACTTTCTGATATCCTGCTATACTTATCTGAGATATTATGTTAATTTGAACACCAGATTTTCCGCCATAAAATCATACCATTGCCCCTCACTGAAAAAGGAGGCGGATCATGAAAAATCTGAAGGGCGCAGTTACGATCCTGCTGCTGATTTGCTCAGGGCTTGTCGCCCAGGAAAACGACTTTCGAACCGCCCACTATGTAGTGAGCACACACTGGGACCGCGAATGGTACGAACCGTTTCAGGGTTTCCGCATGCGCCTGGTGTCCCTGCTTGACGAGGTTTTCGAAACTTTTGAGAAAGACCCTGCATTCCGCTTTTTCACCATGGACGGCCAGGTAGTGCCGATTTACGATTATCTGGAAATCCGGCCGGAGAAACGCCCTCTGGTGGAGCGGTTTGTCCGGGAAGGCCGGCTTGTACTGGGGCCGTGGTATGTCCAGGCCGACGAATGGCTGGCTTGCGGGGAGTTGATCGTGCGCAACCTGCAGATGGGCAGGAAACTTGCCGCCGAACTTGGGGCCTCTGCTACCGGGGCCGGCCTTATCTGCGACCAGTTCGGCCATGTGGGCCAGATGCCTCAGATCCTCGACCAGATGGGGATGGCGGCTGCCTTTGCCTGGCGCGGCGTGCCTGTGGGTGTGGATACGGCCCTTTTCAACTGGAAAGCCCCGGACGGCACTCTCATTCCAGCCTATCGTTTCGGTAAAAGCGGCTACAGCAGCTATGCTTTCGAGGTCCGGGAAGCTAATACCGACAGGAAGTTCGACCTGGAGCGCGCGGTCGGCCTGCTTGTTGATCATACACTGGCTGAAGCCCGCCGTTCACCGGCCGGGCCGATACTGCTTTTTGACGGTGGCGATCACATGGAGATCGAGCCCCGAACCAGCGAGCTTCTTGCCAGGGCGAATGAAATACTCGAATCCAAAAGCATCCGGATCGTGCATAGCGAGCCGGACAGCTACGTGCAAGATCTCCTGAAATACCGCGCTAAAATCGAAAAGACAGTGGTGGGAGAGATGCGCCGGTCCCGCCGCACGAGAAATGAGGGCCACCTGATACCGGGCGTGCTCTCCAGCCGGATCCAGCTCAAGCAGCAAAACGCAATCTGCGAAGACGAACTCTGCCTCTGGACCGAACCTTTCAGCACGTTTGCCGCCCTGTATCTCGGCGACAAGTACCCTTCAGGATACCTCCATACCGCCTGGAAACACCTGCTGAAAAACCACCCGCATGACAGCATGTGTTCCTGCTCGATCGACCAGGTGCACCGGGACATGATCTTCCGTTTCGACCAGTCACTCGGTATCTCATCAAGGCTCACAGCCCGCGCTCTGAAACAGCTCGCCCTGGCAGCAGCCCCGAAAGAAATGCCGGACGGGTCCATTCTGCTGGCAGTGTTCAATGCCACCGCCCAGGATATCGATGAGCCGGTGGATCTCGACATCCCCCTGCCCGGCGACTGGCCCGGCAGGTTCCAGGAGTTTTTCGGCTACGAGGAAAAGTTCTCATTCAAGCTGATCGGCTCCTCCGGCAAAGAGATCCCGTACCAGCTTGTGGCCCAGAGACCGGGCAAGCAAGGTTTCTGGCGCCAGAGAAGAAAATTCCCGCGAGGCGACACCCGCCATGTGGTCAGTGTCAGCACCCCGCTGAGAGTGCCGTCTTTCGGCTATACCACGCTGATTGTAAGACCCGCGGACGGCCCTACGAGATACTCGGGCTCAATGGCGGTCTCGCACAGGGCAATCGAGAACGAGAACCTGCGGGTAGAGGCCGAATCCAACGGCACGATCACGGTCACTGACAAGCGGACCGGCAGAAGATACGAACAGCTTCTCACTTTCGAGGACCGGGCGGATATCGGCGACGGCTGGTTTCACGGCATGGCGGTGAACGATCAAGTTCATTTCAGTACTGCCAGCACGGCCGAGGTGGCACTTGTCGCTGATGGTTTCGCCAAAGCAACCATACGGATCAGCGTGCGGATGAACCTGCCGAAAGAGTTCGATTTCAAGGCCATGCGGCGCAGCGAACAGTCGGCTGCGCTGAAAATATTCTCCGACATCACCCTGCGCAAAGGGTCGGACAGGATCGAAGTGAGAACGACCGTGGAAAATAATCTCCTCGACCACCGCCTGCGGGTGCTCTTTCCCACAGGCCTTGCCGGCGAGACCTACCTGAGCAATTCAGCTTTCGATGTGGTCGAGCGCCGTGTGGCCCTGCCTGAGGACAACGATATCCGAAGCGAACTGGATGTCGAGACCCGTCCGCAGATCACCTGGACCGCTTTCGGAGACGGCCGCAGCGGACTTGCCGTGGTCAGCCGGGGTCTGCCGGAAAGCGCGGTAATCGATACTCCCGAGCGACCGATTGCCCTGACCCTGCTTCGCGCTTTCCGCCGCGCGGTGTTTTCCAACGATAACCCGGGCGGGCAGATCCAGGGCAGGCATACATTCAGCTACGATATCGTTCCGGTTGCCGGGGAAATCCCGGTCAACAGGCTGTACGTTCTCGGCCAGCGGGTCAACGCCACCGTGCGCAGTGTCGACCTTCTACCCAAAGACCTGGAACTCTCGAAACGCAGAGGCACCCTGACGCGCGAGCACTCTTTCCTCAAAGCCAGCGGTCGGGCGGTTTTCACCTCAATTCAGCGCGACAGCCACGGAAGCTGGTTCGTGCGCCTGTTTAATCCCCACGGCACGAGCCAGAAAGTCACTCTCAATCCCGCCAATGCGCCTAAGTCAGCAAGGTGTATCACTCTCGACGGTCGGGACGATACGAAATCGGCAGCGCGGCTTGCCGGGGGTACCATCGAAATCTCGCTGCCGCCTAAAAGGATAAGCACAGTGCTGATAGAATAAAGTGTCGGAATGACAACCTTTGGTGACAAACTGAATCTTCCTAATCGGATTTAACGGATAATTGATCTAATTAACCCGCTATGAAAAAGGAAGTTTGCCATGCTCAAAAGATTATTGCCCACACTTCTTCTTTCCATTCTCAGCATTGCGGATTATGCATTATCGTACCAGGTATTCGAGGGCCATCCGCGGCTGTTCTTCCGGGATAATGCCTGGGGTGAGCGCTCAATTACAACCGACATTCTCCGCAATAGAGCCAGGGACAGCCGCTACAGCAGATTCCTGGAGAAAATGACCCGTCGCGGCTCCTGCAACTGGGCTCTGAAAGCGGTGATGCTCGATGACACCGACGCCGCGCTGAAATGTATCGAGATGCTCGAAAAACGGAGAGGTTTCGGCAATACCACC
>JAUVUV010000234.1 GCA_030604975.1 Candidatus Glassiibacteriota bacterium
CAGAACCAGGTACGGCCCGAACTTCTTGCCGAAAAAGCTCTCGAGCTGCTGGATGACTCATCACCTGGCAGACAACGCATCCTGGAGCAGTTCTGGCAGGTGCGCGAAGCTCTCACCACGGAAAAAGGCGCAAGCAGGCGAGTCGCTGAAATGGTGCTCGAAATGTGCGCTCAGGGGAGGCCGGGATGAGCGGCTCAGTCCGGATGGGCATCCCAGAACGAATTATCTGGTGGGCTGTCGGCACCATGGGCAACCTCGTGATTCGGCTTATCTATTTTACCCTGCGCATCCGGGAGGTGGGGCTTGATAACCTCGAGCAAGGAAGGCGGCACGGCACGGGTGCGGTCATCTACGCGATCTGGCACGGCAGGCTGCTCGGCCAATGCTACAACAACCGCAACCAGGGTATCTGCGTGATGATCAGCCGCCACCGGGATGGCGAGATCATCGCACGGATTGTGGAAAAGCTCGGGTTTCTTACCGCCCGGGGCAGCGTGACCCGCGGCGCGGCATCCGCTCTTAAACTTATGCTGCACACCCTTCGCACCGGGCACGATCTGGGTCTCACAGTCGACGGCCCCAAAGGCCCGCCCCTTGAGGTCAAACCGGGAGCCGTGTACGCCTCAGCACAATCCGGGTGTCCCGTGATGCCGATGAGCGTGGGATACAGCTCCTGCTGGCATTTCTCCAGCTGGGACCGTTTCCAGTTTCCCAAACCTTTTTCGCGCATGGTCGTAGGCTATGGACCGCCAATCCAGGTGCCGAAAAAGCTCGACGAGCAGGAAGTGGCCCGGTGGTGCAAAAAGGTTGAGATATGCATAAATCGTGTCGCAGCGCTGTGCGACAACCTGGCCCGACCGATAAAAAGAAAAGCGGTTTCATTGATGTTCCCTCTGCTGGAAAAGTTCCTCACCCGCGAGCGTAACCGTCTGTTGCACCTCCCTCTGCTTATGATACTCTGTCCGGCAGAACTGGCCTACCGTCTTCTCTGGCTCTTGAGAGAAAAACTCTACGACAGCGGCTGGCTTAAACCGAAACCGCCGCCTGTGCCGGCTCTCTGCGTTGGAAGCCTGTTCTTGGGAGGCGCAGGCAAGACACCGCTTGCCATGCTGATTGCCCGTACTCTTGCCGAACGGGGAATCCCGGCTGCTGTACTTACCCGGGGCTACGGAGGATCGCGCCAGGGAAGGAAAGAAGTTCTGGTTATCCACCCTGGGGATGAAAAAAAATATCAGCCTGGCCGGCTTGCCTCATGGGCCGGAGACGAGGCCGCCCTGCTCGCCCGCTGCAGCGATAAGATAGGCGTGGTGGTCTGCTCGGACAGATCGCTCGGAGCAGAGGCTGCAGTAGCCGAACTCGGCGCCCAGGCACTGGTACTGGACGACGGCTTCGGACACCGCAGGTTCGGCCGCACTATGGACCTGCTGCTCGTACCGGATAGTCTCGTCAGGACAACCGGACATCTCTTTCCCGCGGGTTATCTCAGAGAACCCCGCACAGCAGCCGGAAGGGCACGGGCGATTGTGCTCATCCGGCTGGCCGGTCTGTCCGCTCCTGCTCCCCGAATCACCTGGGCAGAGGGCAAACAGGTCCTTGTCCTTCACAAATCCGCCAGCGCGCTCACCCCGCTCGCCGATTGGCTCTCCAGGGAGCACCAGGCCGAGGAGGCAACGCTGTCTATCCAGACTCTCCAGGGTAAAAACGTGCTTGCCTTTTGCGGAATCGCCCATCCGGAGAGTTTCCGCGCCTTTGTCGCTTCCTTGGACCCGGCCCACCTCGAAGTGGTGGCATACCGTGACCACCACCTTTACAGCTTCCGGGACCAGCAGTGGCTCAGGGCCAGGGCGCGCGATTCCGGTGCAGTGCTGGCCACCACTGAAAAAGACGCGGTAAAGCTCGACCCGGCCTCGATCGGTGCTGACTGCCTTGTGCTGGGATTGAAACTCGAAGAATCCCAGCCCGGCACGCTGGACAGCCTTCTGGAAGAATTGCTGAGAAGCCACGGTAAAAAAACTTGCCAGGCTTCCCAAGACAGAACATTTTCGAATTTGACAGGTAATAACTAGCGTTTCGTAGCGACCCACAGGGCCTTTCAAAATCAATCAGTTAAAATGTCTGTACACCCGGTGGGGTCTTTCTTCTGGCACGATACTTATCCCCGGAGCAAAAGGACTCATCCGAATGACGGCTGACAAACAGGACACGGAAAAAGTGGGACGCAAAAGGAAATTCGACCGGGCTGCGACCAATGTCTTCCAGACCGATTTCCTGGTGATCGGCAGCGGAATCACAGGGCTCTCTTTCGCGCTCAAGGTCTGTGAGCATGGAAAGGTGATTATTGTCACCAAGAAAGAGAACTTCGAGAGCAACACCAACTATGCCCAGGGTGGGATCGCCTCGGTCCAGGACAAGGACGACAGCTTCGAGCTGCATATCAAGGATACACTTGAATGCGGAGTCGGCCTCTGTGATCTCAGGGCCGTGGAGGTGCTGGTAAGGGAAGGCCCCCAGGCAGTGAAAGAACTGATCGACTGGGGCGTGGATTTCTCCCGTGACAGGAAACATCCCGAAAAGTTGTCCCTGGGCAGGGAAGGCGGCCATTCCCGCCGGAGGATTGTGCGCGCCGATGACCTGACAGGCCGCGAGGTCGAGCGCGCCCTTCTCGAGCAATTAAAGCTGAAAAGCAACGTGACTGTCCTGGAAGACCACCTGGCAGTTGACCTGATCACCAGGAAAACTCTTGCCGGCTCCAAACGCTGTATCGGCGTATTCGCACTCGAGCGTGAAACCGGCAGTATAAAAGCATACGTTTCAAAGGTATCTTTCCTCGCTGCCGGTGGCTGCGGCCAGGTTTACCAGCACACCACCAATCCGGCTATCGCCACCGGGGACGGTGTCGCCATGGCCTACCGCGCAGGAGCCCGGATAGCCAACATGGAATTCATCCAGTTCCACCCGACTGCGCTTTATCCGGCCGAGGGCAAAGCGTTCCTGATCAGCGAGGCCATGCGCGGCGAGGGCGCTGTGTTGCGCAAACTCAACGGGAAGACATTCATGGAACGCTACCACACCATGGGCTGCCTGGCACCCAGGGACGTGGTGGCCCGGGCGATCGACCGCGAAATGAAACTCTCAGGCGACAAATATGTGCTTCTGGATCTCTCCCCAATCGAAGCTGACCACATCCGCGAGCGTTTTCCGAACATTACCGCTGAATGCCTCTCCAGAGGGCTGGATATCACCAGGGAGCCGATCCCGGTGGTGCCCTCGGCCCATTATGTCTGCGGCGGCGTGCTTACCGATATCGACACCCGCACGAATATCGAAGCCCTGCTTGCCGCTGGCGAGGTGGCCTGCACCGGCGTACACGGAGCAAACCGGCTGGCCAGCAACAGCCTGCTCGAGGCGGTGGTATTCTCCAACCGGGCCTATCAAACCGCTGTCAAGTTGATCGAAAAGCTTACCCATGAGGATATCGATCTGAAAACTCTCGAGTACGGCAAGGTGGGCATCACAGACTACGATGGGGTCTTTTTCAGCCATAACCGCGAGATGCTCCGCATGACCATGTGGGACTACGCGGGAATCATGCGCTCAAACAACCGACTGGCTGAGGCTCGCAAGTGGCTCAAGGCGCTCTCTGACGAAATCGAAACATTTTACACAAATTCACCGCTTAATCCGGAGCTGGTGGAGCTGCGTAACATGGCCACAGCGGCAAACCTGATTATCAAATGCGCCCAGATGCGAAAAGAGAGCCGGGGCCTGCACCAGAACTCCAACTACCCGAATCGCAACGACAGGAAATACCTGAAAAACACTGTGGTGGAGAAAAAAGATTGAGATTTTTTGCATTAGCAGGCTCTCTCCTTGTTTGCCTGACCCTTGGCTGCGGCTCCAGTTCCACCGGAGAGAAGCACCTGGCGTTTGACGGAGAAAAAGCTTTCGCCGAGATCGAGGCCCAGGTGGCTTTCGGGCCGCGGGTTCCAGGTAGTCCCGGACACAGCGCCTGCGCCAGCTACCTGGTCAGAAAGCTCTCCGAAAGCGCCGACACGGTCTGGACCGACCGCTGGAGCCACGTCACATCGGCCGGGGACACCCTGCCCCTGGTCAATATCGGCGCCTCCTTTAACACCGCCAATCGCCACAAAGTGCTGCTCTGCGCACACTGGGACACACGTCCGGTCGCCGAGCACGACCCCGATCCTGCAAAACGGAACCAGCCGATTCCCGGCGCCAATGACGGCGGCAGCGGGGTGGCCGTGCTGCTCGAGCTGGCGCGTATATTTTCAGCCGAACCCCCGGAAGTTGGGGTAGATATTGTGCTCTTCGACGGCGAGGACTACGGGGATTTCTACGAGAATAAGGATGTTCTGCTCGGTTCGCTTCGTTTCGCCTCCCGTGCGCGCGGCTACCGCAACCTTCTCGGCATCCTCCTCGACATGGTGGGTGACCGCAACGCCGGTTTCCCCTATGAGGGCTACTCCTGGAATCGGCTCCCGGCAGATGTCCGCCTCATCTGGGACACTGCCGAAAGCCTCGGCTATGGCAGCTATTTTGTCCGGCAGGTCGGACCCGCCGTGCTCGACGACCATATTCCTCTTCTCGATAGGGGTATCCGCTGCATCGATATCGTGCAGATGGG
>JAUVUV010000185.1 GCA_030604975.1 Candidatus Glassiibacteriota bacterium
GCCGGTTTGATCCTGGATGCGCGCCAGGCCGGATAGATCAAGGCCAGTGCGATCACAGCCACTACCATCAGATTTGGATACAAAACCATTCTAAAGGTCAGATGTGCATATATCCGGGGATCCACCCCGTACATCTTGTAAACGTCCTCGCCGTAGCCGCTGAAATCAAGCGGATGGATCGAGTTATACCAGGATACCGTGACCCCGATCGCATTGGCCAGGGCGTATCCCACCAAGGTAAGAAGGCAGGCTTCAATCACGATCAGGCCGATCACCCGCGCTGGACTGGCCCCCAGTGAACGCATGATCCCGAACTCGCGCATGCGTTCCAGCACGCTCATCAGGAAAGTATTGAGCACCATGAAACCGATCACCAGCAGAAGGATTGCATTGGTCAGCAGGCCGAAAATGTTGTCCAGCTCAACTGCCTGCACCATGTCAGGCAGGATTTCATACCAGGGAATGACCTCTATCTTTTCACTATCCAACCCTTGAACCAGCGCCGCTTGCGCAGTTTCCACCTGATCGCTGGAGGAGGCCATTACCACGATCGCATTTACTCTTTCCTCCATGGAGAGCATTTCCTGCACTGACTTCAGGTTGATCAGCAAACCGCTGCGGTCAAGCTCCGGCGAAAAGGAGCGGAACATTCCCCGTACAACGCGGAGAGCCCCGGCAAGAGAGCCGTAAAAATCCTGGGTCACGATAATCACCGTATCGCCCAGGCCGACTTCCAGATTTTCCGCCAGGTCCGCCCCGATCAGCACACCGTCCAGGTCCCCTGGAGCCAGGTACTCTCCCTTCTCGATTTTGCTGTCCCAGTGAATGAAACTTGCCTCGCGCTCTGGTTCAATTCCCACCATCATGGCAGCGAAACTTGTCTCGCCTACACTGGCCAGGCCGAATGTGGTTATTCGCGATCCCCAATCTTTCACAGTCGGTCTCTGTTCTTCGAGCAGCCGGAAAAGCGATGAATCCGGTTTGAAAGACAAACGGAGGCTGGGATCATCCTGGTAGCCGGCGCGGTGAATCTGAAGGTGGCCTGAGAAAGACTCCACCGAGCTGCGGATCCACTGCTCGTGCGACCCCTCTGTAAGGCAGAAACCCCAGATATTGAGACTAAGGCCGAACACTATCGCGCTGATTGTCAGGGCGGAGCGCCATTTATGCCGCCAGTTGTTTCTCCACGCCATTTTAAGAAGAATCACTGCCTCGAATCCTCCCTCCCGAGCTAACGGGACCGTTCCAGATGCTGGCGGGTGAAAATGCGGTCCGGAATTCTCACGTCGAATTCTACATCTATAATTTCGAACTCGGTCCGCTGCCCTTGTTTCAGGTGCGGCTCCAGGATCATGCGCTTTGGAATGTTCCTGCCGCCAACCAGACCGATCTCTTTGAAATACATGGTACGAATCTTTCGACCCTTCTCATCATAGTAATCTTGCTGCAGCGGCATGAAATCATTTACACGCACCCAGATCAAAATCCTGTCCCAGACAACCGGAGCCTCAGGCCTGGACTTGAGTTCCACCACGTAGGCCGGGAAAGTATCCACTGTATCCAGAGCAATCACAGTGTGAGTGTAATCATCAGACAGTGAGCTCTCGTGAAGAAGGTCGTCGTTGGTGAAATCCGAACCCATCCAGGTGCCCATCATCATCGAGGGCGGGATCTTCACTGTGCGCTCGATATCCGGAAGCCAGGTCCACATCTGTCCCTTGCGCTTGAGGAAAGCGGTCCCGGCTTCCTTGGGCGGCCCGGTCACCTCGATAAAGGAGAGTTCCTTGCCCCTCTCCCAGCTCTCCATGGTTATACTGCGCGACCAGTCGGGACGGACTACGATCATTTTGTATGTGCCGTAATTCGACCTTCCTCGCATCAGGGTATCCGCGTGCTCGGCTATCCTGCGGGCGAGGGTTGAATCGAACTCAACAGCCTGAAGCGAACCTGAGGTTAACAGAATCAAAACTGCAAGCACCAGTTCGCCAGCTTTTCTCCACATAGCAAGCTCCACTCTAAAGAGTAAATATCTATTCAAGGCTCAACAAGCGCAGTACCTCACTCTTCAGGCGCTCCATAGCCATGGGGCTCTTCCAGTGCCAGTTGCCCCCCAGCTTCAGGAAACGGTAGTTAAAAAGAGCATCGAGTAAAACGAACATTGCATAGGCCCGTTGAGAGGGATTTTCGGCTCCGATTGCCGTAAAATGCCTTTCCATCAGCTTGAGGAACCGGTCGATAAACTTTTCCAGATCAGGACGGATCAATTCCAGAAGCGATTTATCCATAACAGCCCGGTAAAAGACATCCAGGTACTGGTATTCAAACCCAGGCTCAAAGTGTAGATCGACCAGCCAGCGAAGAGCCTCTCTCGAATCCTGTATCACCAAAAATTGACCCACATTTTTCCAAATCTCATTCAGAAAATACTTTTTGATCATTTTGACATACAGATCGTCCTTGCTCTTGAAATACATGTAGAGGCTGCCCTTAGCCATCCCGGCTTCATCTGTAATATCCTCAACTCGGATTGCGCTGTAGTTTTTCCCGGCAAGGACTTTCAGGGCCGCCCCCTGGAGCCGCTCGATACTCTGCTGGCGTCTCCGGGCATGCTTGTCAATTGGCTTTACCATTTTATACACTGTTTATGACTGAACGTTCAGTCATAAATTTAATACCAAGACACCTGTCTGTCAATAACAATTTTCCTTCAGAAAATCTCTTCTAATTGATCGGCCAGAGGAGTGTCCAGCAAGGGATGGATGCCACGAATACTTTCACGGGCTGTTACCCGGATAAGATCCGTAAACTGTTCGAAATCCCGGCTGTCGAGGGTGGCAAGGGCCATGGAGGGCTGGTGGCGGCGGGCTTTAGCCATGATCTGGCCGTTGAAACGAATAATCATCGCCTCGTGCCACGAGGGAGCCTCGCTCGTGTTCGAGGCAGAAAGATAAATTCCGTTCTCGGCTGCCCGGGTGATAAGAGTGGAGGGCGCGACAACTCTCATGTGCCGTGCACGCAGGCCGCCTGCTTGACAAGAGCTGATCAGGAGCAAATTCACGTTCTCTTTCATGTACCTGCGGAACAGCTCGGGAAAACGCATGTCAAAACAGATTGTAAGGCCAATTTTGAATTCTTTTATTCGAACGGTTACCAGGCGGTTGCCTGGCGTATAGGCATACGCGTCGGTATCGGTGAGAAATATTTTATCATAGCGGCAGACCTCTTCCCCATCGGGATTAACCAGATGGAGGCTGTTAAAAGGCTTTAGTTTTCCTTCGGCAAAAAAAGTGCTTCCGTAGGCCAGCCAGAGGCCGAATTCTGACGCCAGGGCTCTCAGCTCACTGTTGCGGCGGGCCAGAAGATCCCGGTCGATTCTCTGCAAATCTTTCACATGGGCCCTGTAATAGCCGGTAAGCGCTGTTTCGGGAAAATGGACCAGCTCCGCCCCCCGCCCTGCGGCTCTGGCAATCCAGCGCGCCATCCGCCGGAAATTGGTGTCGATATCCCCGGTTATCTCGAATTGCACATTGGCAATTTTCAATTTGCTCTGGATGACAATTACCCCCTGCTGGATATATGGATCAAGAATGCTGTCTTACAGTCTTTAATATATAAACCAGAGGCATGGATTTTGCCACCTTTTGTCCAGCGTTTTAAGAAAGCGAAGCTTTTTCGTTTTCTCTCACCTGGACCCGGAAAAAAGAAAAAGACAGCCCATCCGCTTTTTTTCAATTCACACCAGGGCCCGATAAGGGGGATAATCCTTATCCGACTTGATAAATACATGACTGCCAACGAACCGGATATCAAGACTTTCCCGCTCCCTGAGCTGCTCGATAATCTGGCTCACGAAATAAACCGGGTGCTTGTTATCAGGTCAGGGCCCCTCAGTCTGGTCTCCCGGGTTATCGAAACGCTTCAACTTTGGAAACCCCATGTTTCGATTACCCAGTACTGCCACGCTGGTGAAGAAATTTCTCTGTGTGAAAACATAATTTACCCGCATCCAGGTTATTTTCGCTTTGAACTGGCCGATCTGGAATCTCTTTGCAGCCGAAAACTCGACCTGGCAGTCATTCCAGATGCTACCACTCGCCGCCTCCACCCGGACTACCATGAGTTGGACCGTATCACAAGCGGTCTGGGAGCCCGGGCGGTAATGGCATATTACTGGGACGGGACTGCACTCGTGCTCAATTCGCAAATACTCGAGTACAAGGTCAAACAGATAGTAAAACCTTACCTGGAAAGAAAAAGGTCGGCGATTGAGGAAGTAAGCGCATTTACCGGCGAGGGTCCCTGCACGGTGGAGGACAACTGCAACCGGGGAGCTCAGCTCGGGAACGAACTCTGGCTCCGCAGAAAGCCGCAAACTGACAAGGAAATCCACAGCTTTTACCAGGAAAGCGATTTCTACATTTACGCCCTGATGAAAGAATGCGACTGGCGCGGTGCCAGGGCCGATCTGGCTGAGCCGATCAGAGAAGAAATAAAGCCCGGGGGCAAGGTTCTCGATTACGGGGGCGGCTGCGGCACCCTGGCCATAGACCTTGCACGGGCAGGCTTCGAATGCAGCCACCTCGATCTGCCCGGGAAGCTGCTGGATTTCGCCAGCTTTCGCTTTGCCAGGCGAGGAATGGATATAAAAGTAATCCCGGCTTTTGAAAAATACCCGCTAAAGGAACACTACGATGCAATAATCTGCACGCACGTGATTGAACACCTGCCGAACCCGGAGGAAGAAATCCACCACATGGCAGACCACATTCAAGCTGGCGGCAAGCTTTTTCTCGCAATCCCCTTCGAGCCGAACCCTGTTGCCGGAGTCCCCCCCGGTATGCACCTGAACCGCCTGTCAGTGGAAAGATACCGGGACCTGGTAGCCTATTTTGGATTGGAGCAGGTTCGCAAAATCGACGATCTGGACCACTTTCAGACAGCCGGTTGAACTGGCTCAGGGTGAGGCGTTAGGTCCTCGACCAGCTTCCGGTCCGGATCGGTCACCCCGACCCGGTAAATTCCTTTCCCGATTTCTCTCGACCCCCGCATCTAATTACTCCTGTGTTTATTGATTTGAATGATTAACATTTCATGAAACAATTTTATTCAAAACAATTGCTCGCTAAACCAACTCAAAAATATTAAACTAACCGCTGTACTTCGACACTGATTATTAAACTCTGCAGGCGGATTCTATCTGGCTTGCAAAAAAACTGCTAAAACTCGATAGCGAGACAAAGATTTGAAAATTAACGGAATAGAAAA
>JAUVUV010000465.1 GCA_030604975.1 Candidatus Glassiibacteriota bacterium
CGCGTAAAGCATAATAACATTTTTTGGATATCTGCAACGCACACTCTCAAAATATATTGTTCATTTAATCAATCGAATTGATGTACATAATAAAAAAAATCCGACCCTCTGTCAAGATAAAATTTATGCCTCAACATGCCTGGAGAAACCGAGAAAGTTCAGGGAACCCTCTACCCTGCTTTTTCAAAGCTCTTTGCCCAGTCTCAACCTGGATTCGGAACAAACACGCAGAATACTCAAGTAGCCTATATGATATAATACCGCCTCCAGACATTGGCAAGAACCGGACTATTGCAGACCGAACAATGCCTTTTGGGGCTGCACCTCCGCAGTAAGGGCCTTGTCCATTACCTTTTTGCCGTCCTCTATGATAGAGACGTGTCCAGAGGCGGGACCCTTTTGACCGAAAACAACTCGCCACTCTTTGGACCCGGAGCTAAACCGGACACCCAAACTATCTTTCACTGTTATTAGTTCCGCATCGGCCATGGCATTCAGGGATTGGTCGCCCACCTGGATCAGGTGAAGGAAATAGTCCTGCTGCGCCGGCTCGGGTGGGGAGACCTCCACCCGCCATTGGCCGAGTAGCTGTGTGGTGTCCGGGGTTCGATAACCATCCGGAAAGGGCCAGTTACGGCCGTCCGACCAGAACTGCCTGCCGGGCCCACCGATTGTTGTGATTTCGGCATTCTCCGGTAAAAGAGTCCGGCAGAACAGCCGGCCCTGATCCTGATCCGCGTAAAATGTATCGCCCTTTAGCCGAGGTTCAGTGGCTGTGTGCAGAAGCCAGTTCTTTTTATACTCAGCCTCTGTAGATACCACACGGTCAAACACGACAAAAAAGTCCGGTGGCAGGAAAACGAACTGGCGCAGGGCGAGTTTACATTTATCAGGGTGGTAGGTTTCAGTGGCATCGCCTGCTACATAGCTGAAATGGGGCGTGGTTTCAAATGCCACCACTTTCGAGCCGATACCCCTTTTCTGCTGGCCACCGTCGTTCGGATACGGCAGGATTTTTTCCTCCGGGGCCGGGTTTCCCCAGTAGCGCGGCATCTGCTCTCCGGGCATATGGATCAGGATACAGTTGTGGGCCACGGTGCGGCAGTAGTAGTGCGAAAGGTGCTGCCCGGGTTCGGGACGGGTACCGGTGTCCAGGGCGAGGAAGCCCTTCTTGAAAATGACAAAATTATTGTGGTCGTAGTGTTTATGCATTTCCGTTGTGCCGCCAGCCGTGAAACAGGCATAGGTATCATCCAGCCCGGAGCCTGACCTGAAAAATATCTGGCCCATATTATCGAAATGCCTGGAAAGAGGTGAATTCTCGGGCGGGCCCGCCGGTTCGAGCTCGGGATGATTTATGTGAACAAGAAAACGGGCAAAGCGGAAAGAGGTGCGGTCGTTCCTTCCTATTTTCTGTCTGATCCATTTGGCGAAAGCTGCCTCCAGCGGCATCCTGTCACCGTAAAAGTGGATTATTTGCGACAGGTGCATTTCCATGCTGCCGAGAGGGATTCTGTTTGTCGTATGGTAGCTGTCTCCTGTACCAAAATACCTTGCCCCTGGAAGCCAGTTCCAGAAAAGGTATCCGGGGAGGTATGCCAGATAAGGCCACTCCTCGGCGATATTGCCTCCTGTGACCGAGTTGAAAGTATGGAAGAAATTGAATTCAGCCCAGGGATAAGCGGCCAGGGCATAGTTGAGAGCAGCGGAAGCCGTGCCGCCGTCATCACCAGCTGTTCCCGACCTGTATTCAAGCAATTCCAGATAGAGCTCATACCCTCTGCGCAGCCACTTTTCGGCCAGCTTATCGTCGATCCCCTCTTTATACGTTGCCAGCCCTGCGTACCAGAGAATTCCCGGGGTGGAGTAAAAACCGGAGATCGGGCCAGACCAGTTCTCCCTGGGAAATGCCTCTCTTGCTTTAGTGGGCTGGACATTTTCAATCGCTTTCATGAAAGACCGGCCCAGCGTTTTTCGCTCCTCTTCCGGCAGGTGACTAAAAATCCAGTCGTAAGCGGCCCAGGCGTTAATCCGCGAGAAAGAATACCAGCTAACACTCTTGCCTTCCTTGTAACGCTGATGATAGTAATTCACGCTGGTGCTCAAAAGGTCCCGCGCCAGTTCCAGGTACTTATCCTCCTCAGTTACCAGAAATACGAACGCCGCCTCGGCGGCCCGCCTGCCGTGATCGCCCGGCTCGATCTCCTTGCCCACGAGCTCATCGATGCCCGATTTTATTTTGGCAAACAGATCGGCTTCCTCATTCAGTGCATGGCTTTTAATCGCAGGCCAGGTGTCAGTGTTGAAAAACAGCCGCGGGCGGTCTTTGCGGATACTGGATAGCCAGTCTTCGCTGTCAACGGAACGTTTCTCGGCGCAGGAACAGAGGTTGAACATCGCCAATCCCAGACAAAACAGAATCTTGAATCCTAACGTTTTCATATCTGCCTCCGATTAATCCTGAGGTTGCAATTTCAATAATCTGATTCCGGCCAATGTTTGTTTTTGAACAAAAATTATTAACTTCAAGGAAAATTGCGAGTCTTAAAACTGTTTTTTCGCTTGTATTAATCTCAGGCATTCTATTAGACTATTATAATCCGAAGCTTACCGTTTCCCTTTTCTCGATCTGGATTGCATCCTATAAACCGGAGAGTACGATGAATAA
>JAUVUV010000254.1 GCA_030604975.1 Candidatus Glassiibacteriota bacterium
AACACTGCCACTGCATCGACATTCGGATCTTTGACCAATTCCCGGTAGTCCTTGTAGGCCGTGTCGCAGAGAAAAGTTTCTTTCAGAGCCTTGATGCGGTCCTGGCGCAGGTCGCACACTGCGGTCATCTTGCTGTGCGGGTGCTCCTGCCAGTAGAAACTCAGGCCGAATCTGCCGCCGATAACGCCGATCCGCACCAGGGGGTCCGACTTTGAATATACCCTGCTTTTCTGCGCGAGCACCTGGCCTGCGGCCATCGCCCCGGCAGCGAATCCTGCCGCTGTGCCCAGAAAACTGCGGCGGCTGATCCTAGCTCCACGGGATTTATCACTCATCGGGAGGCGCTCCTTGTTAATATGAACATATTGTTGATTCAGGAGTTACTGTTTATCGGGTTCATAGGGCCGTGCGAAGCGCTTATCGTACGCGCCGTGTTTTTTGAGCAGCCTGTTCCAGTAAAGCATATCGCCCATCTTAGCGCCGAGCCTGGCGCCAAGCAGTCCGAGTTTTGAAAAGCGCACCGGGCGAGCGAACTGCCCGACAATCTTCTTATCGAATTGGCCGGTCTTGCCGAAAATTCTCCCGAGCTCGAAAAAGAGGCGAAAAAGTTTACGGCTCATTCTTTCCGGCTGGGCCCGGATGCCCTCGCTTCCCCCCTTGATCACCGTGCCCAGGCAGCGGCACCCAAGACGGCGGGAGAGTTTCTCCAGATAGCGCCTCACGAAATGCGAATGCACGGATTCCGGAAATCCAGAATGAACCAGAAAACCCAAAGCGGGATTTCCGTCCCTGCCGCAAAGCGGCTCCAGATACTCGATAAAAGTCTTCACCACCCCAGGCATGCAGTCCGTGTACAGGGGAAAAGCAAGGAGCACGGTTTCTGCTTCTTTGAATGCCTCGACACACCTGGTCTGGTCCTTTTCATGGATCAGGTAAAGTGTTTCATACTCGTTAGCTGCCTGTTCTATGAATCCCGCGAGAAACTGCTCGAGCAGTATCGCTGTATTGCTCGCCTTGCCTCTGTTAGAGCCGTTAAATACTGTCAATCGCATCAGCTACCTCCTCGGCGGAATCTTCAGTGAACCGCATCATGCGCAACTCCGATTTCAGATTGACCGTCATCCTCGAGTAAATATCCCGGATTATCTCGATATCCTCCTGGTCGGTATCTGCTCCTCTTTCCAGAATCAACCCAAGCGCGGGGTATTTTTCGTACCTGGCCCGGTGGTGAACTTCCCCGGTCACAATCTCGAAATAAGGGTGAATGACCGGGAGCAGACGGTCACAGGCCCTTTTGAGCACGGCGCTGGTGAAACCCATGATTACCGGCGAGGCGAAAAGCAGAAAGTCCGAACCGATCAACGAACGGCAGATTTGGGCCGAATCGTCCCTGACCACGCACTCGCCAGGGGTTTTGACCCAGCAGCCCCAGCAGCCGTTGCAGTAGGAGATATCCATCCGGCGAAGCACGAAAGAGGTGATCTCGTGGCCCCTGGATTCCAGCAAATTTTCGATTTCGCCCATGTAGCTGTCCAGCTCGTAAGCTCTGTTACCGGGGTCTCCGTTCAGAATGGTGATCTTTTTCATGCTCTTTCCTGAGAGATAAAGTTTAAGGTAAAACCAAGAATCAGTGGGCAGACAATAAAGTTGCAACAAAAAATAAACGCATCCCCCTGCTGCCGGAAGGATTTTGATAATCCGGATTCACTCAAGCATAGGAATTCTTTGCCTTTTTCTTGAAATTCCTTGAATAATCTTCCCAAATTTAGCAGAATTGACCATTAGAATGATAAAGCGATTATTTAATAAATTCCAGGGGCACGGCACGGCCTGCCTGAGTTGAAAAGAATGCTTAGGAAGATAACGATGCACGGTCTGATCGAAACTTTCACCCTTCCCCGCTGGATCGAGGCAAAGCCCGGCTGTATCGATGGTGTTGGAGCCTGGGCCAAAAAATTCGGAACTCGCGCCTTTGTCTGCACCGGACGCTCGGCCGCGCGAAAAACCGGCCTGCTGGGGCGGGTGGAAAAATCCCTTAAAGCTGAAAGCCTGGAATACGAGATATTCGACAGTATCCCGGCCGAACCCCTGCTCGAAATAGCGGAGCAGGGTGCGGTGCTGGCGAAAAAGAAAGCTTGTGATGTATTTATCGGCCTGGGTGGGGGAAGCGTGCTGGATACGGTAAAACTTGTCGCCATGCTTCAGGAAAATCCCCTGCCGGCTGAGGATTACCAGCTCGGCAAACGCGAGCTGACCAAATCCTGCAAACCGGTGATCTCCATTCCGATGACCGCCGGCACGGGCAGTGAGGCAACCAAGGTCAGTGTGATGACCAACCCGGGGCTTAAAGTGAAAAAGCCGATTTACTCCTGGGAGATGGTTTCCACAGTGGCTCTGCTGGATGCAGAGGCCACTGTGGGCCTGCCCCCTGAACTGACCCGCGACACCGGCCTGGATGCCCTGGGGCAGGCTATCGAGGGATACCTGAGCACGGCAGGCAATGCGATCACCTCTGCGGCAGGATCGCGTGCAGTGCGCCTGGTCAGGGACAACCTGCCCCTTGCAGTAGCCGACGGCAAAAACATCCAGGCGCGCAACAACATGCTCCTTGCCTCGCTGCTCGGCGGAGTGGCGATAGCCGCCGGAGTGGGTCTGGGCCACGAGATGGCAATGGCTTTGGGAAGCTACAAAGGCCTCTCGCACGGCCTTCTGGTAGGAGTGCTGACCCCCTGGTGCCTGGGGGCGAATATCGGCTGGGCGGATGAAAAAATCGCCGAGCTGGCCTACCAGTTCCGCTGCCCGCACCGCGAGGACCCAGCCCAACAGGCCCGTGCACTGGTTGAAGAACTTTTCGAATTCGGACGCCAGCTAGATATTCCTCCCTCGCTCGGCGCCATCGGAATCAGCCAGAAGGAAATCGTCCCGATTCTGGAAGCGAGTAAGCTTTCGACCAATATCAAAACAAATCCCCGTCCGCTGGATGACCAGGTGCGTAAGGCTGTCCTGGAAGAGGCTATCAAGGGTGAGCCGTAATAATATTCGCTCGAGGAAATAATTGCCGTGACGTGATTCCGCTCTGTCCACCAGCCGATAAAGGCTGTAGCGGCCTTTTGCCCTGGTCAAGGTTCAGGCGTGAAACTTGCACAAAAAGCCGGGTAAAAATCTGAAAAAACCGGCATGATAAAAGATGGAGCGCTATTTGGTACAAAAAGATATCGACCGGTTCAACGAATTGTTAAATAACCAGCTTGGACGCCTCAAACATTACGGTCAACTGGTCGAACAGCAGGAATCCCTTTTCGATAAGGAGGATAACGAGGAGCTTCTCCAGATCCTGGAACGCAAGTCGAAAATCCTGACCAGAATGGGAGACTGGGATAAGCTCACCTCACTGGCCCAAGTGGCGGCCGCCAAAGACAGGGGTGCGGCCAGGAAATCAGCCGAACTGCTGGCCCGTCTCTTGATCCAGTTGGATCTTTTTGCCGGTCGGGAAGCCGGAAGCCTGAAAAAAGCAGTCGGTATGAGGGAAGAACTTGCCGGTGAGATTTACGCACTAAGAAAAGGTAAAAAGCTGCTGCGCAAATATGTGCAGGTGCCGCACAATGCAAAAGCGCGTTTCAAGGATATCAGAACCTGAGACACCCTTAAAGAAATCCGCTTATCAGTCCGATATTGAAATTAGGCGAGTTAAGAGTTATATTATCTATGGATGGGTAGTTTGAAAAACTATCTTTACTATCTTTCCGCGAGGGAGAATGGAAAGGTAGGGGAAGCTTTGCACCTCGAGAGGAATAAACGATGAAAATCGATCCAGGCATACAAAGAACAAAAGCACAGGATCAGAAAAAAACAACTCAGATCGATACAGACAAAGAGACAACCGAGGCAAAGGCACCCAGCAGCCCTAAGCTCAAAGCGGATAAAGTCACTATCTCTGAGCAGGCCCGGTCTCTTCAGCGTGTAGATACCGATCTGGCCTCCGGCAATCTGATCACAGATGAGGTTGTAGAACGCACCGCTGAGGCCATTCTCAAAAGCGGCACTCTCTCGGATCTGATAAACATCGAACAACCGCTTATCAAGGCCATGCTGGCCGAGACAGGCGATCTTGAGGCCAGTGAAGAAAAACTCGCGCTGATAAAGGAAAAGATTCAGTCCGGCTACTATAACTCGCCCGAGGTGGCCGAGAATATAGCCGAGCAATTGATCGATGACTGGCTGGAATAGTTAAAAGAAAAAAGTCGGGATAACAAAAAAGCCGCGTTTATTCAGCGCGGCTTTTTTGTGCCTGAGATTTATCCGATCTTACAGGGAATTTATACATAGCGTCATAAATTATAGCGCATAACTACAATTTCGGATTTAATACATATTGATAGACAATCGTGTATGAGGAGTCAGGAGTCAGGAGTCAGAACCGGAAGGCGCGTAACGCCGGAGATCAGAG
>JAUVUV010000504.1 GCA_030604975.1 Candidatus Glassiibacteriota bacterium
CAGGTGGCCGCCAAGCAGAAGGCATTGACTGACTGTCCCCACCTTTCTGAAGAGGGAGAGGCAGCTCTTGCCGAGGCTTCGGCCCCACCCATGAAACTGGTGAAGATAGGAACTGATGATAAGAAATTTGAGTTCGGCCAGGAAACAGTGATGTTCAGGCATGAGGAGAAGTTTCATCGGCCTGCTGGAATTGCTGTTCGAATCCCATCATCTCTTTCAAATGATGAAGCAGAAGCTATGGTGGATAAGATAAACAGGAGTGTCTTCGAAAGAGTAGGGACTAAATTGAGGGTTGCATTCTGTGCCGTAGAGATTGAAGGATGCGAGGATCCGGCCGGACGGGCAAGATTAGCGGCCGGCAAAAGTGATATCCCACTTATTCTCATCGGCGGCAGCCCAGGCCCAATGAAAGCGGCCGTAGATTCCATAAAAACAGAAAAACCTCTTGTTTACAAAGGGAATGCTTCGAACATTGAAGCGTTTGCTGAAATCGCTTCAGGCGCTAAATTACCCCTTGCAGTAGAAGGAAAAGACCTGGAGGAACTATCGGAACTGACCCGGAAGGCAAAACAAAAAGGAGTGGAAGAAATAGTGCTTTCCTTTGAGAGCAAGGACTTAGGAGAAACCATCCGGTCCTTGACCATAGCAAGGCGGGCTGCCCTGAAGAAGCGCTTCGGGGCATACGGCTATCCTGCGATGGTTGAAATTGATTCAGATTCCCCTGAATCGGAGACTGTTTTTGCCGGCATATTTGCCGCAAAGTATGCAGGAATTGTGTTAATTAATGGGCTCGATCCATGGGAGATCCTTCCCATAATGACAACAGTACAGGATATTTATACCGACCCGCAGGTCCCGAACACAGTAGAAGTAAAATTGTATGAGATCGGGAGCCCTGATGAGAGCTCACCTGTGCTGTTTACTACAAACTTCTCTCTGACCTACTTCAGCGTAGCAGGAGAGGTGGAAAGAAGCAAAATTCCTGCCTATATAAGTGTTGTTGACACCGAAGGCCTGGGTGTTCTTAACGCCTATGCCGGTGATAAGATCTCCGCTGAAAAGGTTGTAAAAACCCTTCAGGAACAGAAGGCTTCTGAAAAGGTGAAGCACCGTAAATTGATTATTCCTGGGCTCTTACCTATTTTTAGAGCTGAAATAGAAGATACATCAGAGTGGAAAGAGGTCATTATAGGACCTGAGACTGCAATGAAGATACCGGCATTTTTAAGTAATACCTGGAAATAGTTGAATATGGAACTATTTAATGTCTGAATACTCTGTTACTTTTCAGCCTCAGAATAAAACTGCTCGGGTAAAAAAAGGCTCTTCTCTACTCGAAGCAACTCAAAAGGCACAAATTACCATAAATAATATCTGCGGTGGGGATGGCATATGCGGACGCTGTAAAATGATTGTCAAAAAGGGCAAGGTAACCGGTGAGGTTTCCTCCAAGCTTACCCGGGAGGAAATCCAGGAAGGTTTTGTCCTGGCCTGTCAAACCTTTGTTAAAAATGATCTGGTAGTTGAGATCCCGGAAGAAACCTGGGCAAAAGAAAAAATAATAGCCGATGAAGATGCCGAGCGATTTAGAGATTTCGAGCAGGTATTATTGTATAAAAAAGAATATACACCCTCTCCTCTGGTCACCAAGATTTATCTTGAGCTTGAAAAACCCTCTTTAAGCAATAACAGTGCAGACCAGCAGAGAGCATGCGATGAGGTAAGGACAAAGCTTAAGTATCGTTCCACCCAGATGGGACTGAAAATCATAAAAAGCCTCCCTAAAATCTTAAGGGAGTATGATTACCGCATAACCGCAACTGTGGGTCTTAGAAGAGACATTGCTGAGATTATGAATATTGAGGGAGGAAATACAGAAGATAAGAATTATATGATTGTTGTGGATATGGGCACCACGACCATAGTTGTCCATTTAGTTGATGCCAATTCAATGAGTACCTTAGACGCCAAAGCCTGTTTCAATTCTCAGGGAATATATGGGAGGGAAGTAACAGGACGAATGATAGCTGCCGAAAGAAAGGGAACGGCTGAGCTTCAGCAGCTTTTGATTGATGATATCAATCAACTGGTCGGAGGTCTTGCCGAGGATAATAATGTTAATCTGAAATATATCACTGCAGTTGTTTGTGCCGGTAATACTGCTATGGGGCATTTTCTGTTGGGTCTTCCCACTCATAATATACGGCGTTCACCATACGTTCCAACCTCGGTGGCGCCCCCTCCTCTCCATGCCGCAGAGATAGAAATAGA
>JAUVUV010000054.1 GCA_030604975.1 Candidatus Glassiibacteriota bacterium
CCTAACAGAAGAGAATTTTTAGGATTAGCAGCCGGATTAGCATTAGCTGGTTGTCGAAAACCTGAAGATTCAGCCTCGGATGATAAAACTGCAGGCAAAGACGAAATTCTGAATCTCTATGACAACATAGCTGAAGATGCTGGTGAGGCCATCCCTGATTGGGGGTTTTCCGCTTTTATTCGATACAATGGAAAGAACATACTTTTTGATGCAGGCAGATACCCGGATGTCCTGGAGCATAATGCCAAGATGCTTGGTGCCGATCTAACGGCAGTTGACATCGCTGTCCTTTCTCATAATCATTGGGATCACATTGGCGGGTTCGACTATCTTCTGAAAGTCAATCCAGATTTCAAATTGTTTTTGCCGAACGATGCGCACCTTAGTAACAAAGATACAGGAACAAAATATACACGCGGCTATCGGTATCGTCATCCGAATACAGAGCTGGTGGAGGAACATACAGAAATTGCGCCGGGTGTTGTTCTCATTGCTACGACTTCATCATTGATAGGCAATTTATGGTGGAAGTACCCACCCAATGAGAATGAACCTCAATTAACTGAATTGCAAGAACTTTCCCTTGCACTGGAGGGCGAAGATGGGCAGGTGACCCTTATTTCCGGATGCTCCCATTCTAAAATCGAAGTAATTGTTAAGGAAAGTAAAGAATATCTTGGAAAAAATATCTCACTTGTTATTGGAGGTTTTCATCTTGACCCTTATTCCCCTGATTATATTTCCAATATAGCGAAAATGATGAAAGATGAACTGGAAGTAGATCAGGTCGCTCCAACACATTGTACAGGTGAAGAGGCCATTGAAATTTTCAAAGACCTTTACAAAGAAAATTTCCGCTATTTTGGTCTTTGTTCCAGGTTGCCGCTATAGAAAACTAAACTACTACCGGCTGAAGCCGGTAGTAGTTTAGTTCATTAACCCGCAGAGATGTTTCATAACTGTTTCTTCACCATAGGAGCAAATATGCAAAAGTGTATATTCCAAATTACGAGTCTGTTGTTTGTACTATCGGTGTCAATTCTGGCTGGAAAGAAACATCCCGCTGATGCCGAATGGATGAAACTGGATGATGGGATTTCAATCCCTGTGCCGCCTGCAGAACACCCCCGGCTCTACTTGCGCTCCGGCGACCTTGACGACCTTAAATCACGCATCGGGAACCCGGTACTGAAACCCACCTGGAACAACCTGCAAAAACTCGGACAAATGAATGCCCATTACGGAATGGCTGTAGATGCCCTGCACTACTTGTTGAGCGGTGACCGTAAAATAGGACGCCAGGCCGTGAAAGCAGCACTGGACACTCTGCCTGTGGCCCAATGGAGAGAGCGGGGTGACGTGTCGCGTGATATTGGCAGGGTAATGTGGGCTGCAGCAGTTGTTTACGACTGGTGCTATGATCTCCTGACAGAGGAGGAAAAGGAAGAACTGGTAGTACAGTTCATACGCTTGGCAGAGATGTTCGAGATCGGTTACCCGATTCGCCGGCCCGGCTCACTGACCGGGCACATCGGCGAATGGATGATCATGCGGGACATGCTGAGCGCGGGAGTAGCCATTTATGACGAGTACCCGGAGATGTACTACGAGGCAGCCGGTAAATTTTTCCGAGATATGCTTCCGGCAAGGGACTGGCTCTATCCCGGCGGGGCTTACCACCAGGGAATTGCTTACGCAGACACCCGCTTCGGCTCCGAGATGTACCCGCTATGGATCTTCGACCGCATGGGCTTTGGAAATGTATACCACCCCTCGCAGCAGTTCGTGCCCTACCACTGGATCTATATGCGGCGGCCGGATGGCAAGATGATGACCTCGGGGGATGATTTCATCTGGACGCCTAAACTCTCCTCCCTGCTTTGCGCTAGTTACTACCGCGATGGTTATATCCTGGCTGATTATCTCAAGGACGAATGGCCATTCGAGATACTCAAACATGCGACCCATCCCCTGGATCAGATGTTCGTCCTCCTGTGGCGCGACCCTGAACTCGAGCCGTGGGACCTGTCCGAGCTGCCCTTGACCCGTTTCATGGGCTTCCCCAATGGCTGGATGGTGGCCCGCACAGGATGGGACCAGCAAAGTGTTATTGCGGAGATGAAGGTTAACGAGTATAACTTCCTCAACCACCAGCACCAGGATGCAGGAGCTTTCCAGATTTATTACAAAGGTCCGCTGGCTATTGACAATGGTCTCTACAGCGGGACCGGAGGCGGCTACCTGGGGCCCCATAACGTCAATTACTACAAGCGCACCATAGCCCACAACAGCCTGCTGATTTTCGATCCGTCTGAAAAATTTATCACCCGCGGTTTCCGCAATGTGAAAAAAGTGAACGACGGCGGGCAGCGATTGCCCAACCTGTGGGTATCAGCGGGAATGCTCGATGATTTACTGGCTGCCGATTACAAGACCGGAGAAGTCTTGGGACACTGGTTCGGCCCGGATATTAAGCATCCGGATTTCTCATACCTCAAGGGAGATATCACCGGTGCCTACTCAAGAAAGGTAAAAGAAGTTAAACGCTCCTTTATTTTTATAAATCTTGGTTTACCACAATTGCCTGCGGCGCTGATTGTATTCGACAGGGTTGTCAGCGCCGATCCAGCTTTCAGGAAATACTGGCTGCTTCATAGTATGGAAGAACCCGTGATTAACGGTAACATCACAAAGATCATTCTGAGCCAGAGAGGGTGGAGCGGAAAGCTGGCCAATTTCACCCTGCTGCCGGAGGATGGTAATTACGAAATTGAAAAAATCGGCGGGCCGGATGAAAGGTTCGCCTATTTCGGCCATAACTTTGCCAGCGAGGTACGGGCTGGCCGCAATCCTGAAGATTATGAAGCAGGGGATTGGCGAATCCAGCTTTCACCTGTTAGAGAATCTACTACCGACTTGTTCCTGAACGCCATGTTGATCACCGACAGGGACTTCGGAAACCTGCCCAAGGTGGAAAAACTGGAGAATGGAAGCCTGATAGGAGTAAAAGTTCAGGATAGGGTAGCCTTCTTTAACCGCTCTGGGTCAAAGATAGACCGTCCGGTATCGTTTATTCTCGATGGCGAGGGGGTTTTCAAAATATTGGTGACCGACCTGGCTGACGGAGTATGGCAGGTGAGGCATGAAGGCCGGGTGTTCGCTCCCGCCTTAACTGTCACTGCAGAAGCCGGCGTTCTTTTCTTTGAGGGTCCAGAGGGAAAATATCGCTTGCTCAGATAAAAAGCGGGCTTCAATGTTTTAAACATTCAAAATAGCAGAACAATAACTATTCTTTTCCGGGGAGGATAATATGATAAAAGCTTTTTTCCTCTTTAGCCTGCTGCTGATTTCTCAGGTAGCCTGCAAGGGTATTAGACAAAAATTGGATACGGATATTGAAGGTTTCCAGGCCTGGCAGCAGAATATCGAGATTCGGGCCTATCCCAATGCATTCAGCCGCGAGCCGCAAGCCCGCCTTATCGAACTGGAAGGCCTGGCTGGCGAGGTGCTCTCGGCCCAGGTAGTAGTCAAATCGCCTTCCGGCATAACGGGCCTCTCCGGTAAACTATCTGCTCTCTCCGGCCCGGGAGGGGAAGTCATCCCGGCTGAGGCCTCAAGCGTGCGCTACGGCGCCTGGCTGCCAGTGGACGAGACAAGGATGCTCACTCCTGATCCCTTGCTGGAAGTGGCCTCGATCGATGTGCCCGCGAACATGGCAAAGCCGGTATGGCTGACAATAAAAATCCCCAGAGAGGCGGCTCCCGGAAACTATGCTGGTAAGCTGGAACTCTCGGCAACCTCAGGGGAAAGAGCTAATTTCGAGATGAAACTCGAGGTTTTGCCGGCAAGGCTTCCGGAACCCCGGGACTGGAAATTTTATATCAATATCTGGCAGGACCCCAGCGGTGTGGCCGGTGTGCACGAGGTGGAGCATTGGAGCGATAAGCACTGGATGCTGCTTGAGAAATATGCGGGAAACTTTGTCGCTCACGGTATGGATGTAATCACTACCAGCATTGTGTACGATCCCTGGGGCAGCCAGTCCGGCTATCCTTTCGAGACAATGGTGGAGTGGAAATATCCGGGAGAGTACGCCAAGGGCCGGGCAGAAAGGTTCGAGTGGGATTTTTCCGTTTTCGACCGCTACGTAGCCTTGATGATGGATGCGGGAATGACCGAGAAAATCGACTGTTTCTCCCTGGTCGAGGGTCCCTGGATCAATATCAATGCCGATATCCGCTACCTGGATACTCAAAGCGGAACTTACCGCACCCTGAACCTCACTCTGGGCGATTCTGTCTGGCAAGAGGTCTGGGCCGCTTTTCTACCGGTCTTTCGCAATCACCTGGAAAAGAAAGGCTGGTTCGAGAAAGCCTTTCTCGCCTTTGACGAGAAACCTCGGAAAGAGATGCGCGTGATCTATGATTTCCTCATTGCCACTGCGCCGGATTTCAAGATTTCCATCGCGGGTGGATACCCGGGAGATGAGCGCAAGTGGTCTGACGAGGTTATACTCCATTATGGTGAATTGGACACCGAGGAAGGATTGGCAGCCCACAAGTGGTTAATCGAGAAAATGCGTTCTGAGGGACGCTATATCAGTTTCTACACTGCCTGCACGCCCCATTATCCCAATGTCTTCCTCTTCTCGCAGCTCAGAGAGTCGCGCCTGCTGCCCTGGCTGGCCTTGAAATGGAACCTCAGCGGATACCTGCGCTGGGCTGTAAGCGCCTTCCCGGCGGATGTGTGGAACCAGCCGAACTACAAGTGGCATTCAGGAGATATGTACTTTGTTTACCCGGGAGAGGACGGCCCGCTGGACGGGATGCGCTGGGAGCTGTTCCGCCAGGGGGTTCAGGACTGTGAGGCGCTGCGTATTGCACGACAGATGTGCGAAAAAGCCGGCCGGAACGATCTGCTGGTCAGGCTAAGCCAGGCGGTTACCCAGGCAACCACCCTGTAATCCTTCGATCATATTCCCTGGGTGGGCCAGGCGCGGGCCACGGTGAACGAAGTGATCCGTGAGCTTGGCAGATAGTTTTAAGTACAGGCTGGCCCGTGCAATTTTTTTCATAAAAGAATCTGCCAACTCTTCACCCTAAGTGCAAAGGAGCTGCCTGACCATGTTTAACCCTCGTCTTCTACTGAATGGCATGTTGCTGGCCGCGCTGCTAACTTTCGGCTGCTGCGGGCCCGCTGGAGTTGAAAAAGTTTCCGAAGAGCGCCCGATCAGCCGCGAGCATCCACGCCTGCTGGGATCGAAGGAAAGGCTGCAGAAACTGGCCAAAGAGCGTCCTGAGGCTTGGGCACGCACGGTACAGACAGCGCGTGAACTCCAGCCGGGCAATGAAAGCGTAATGGACAACCACATGAAAATGGTCTCAATGGCCCTGGTCTGCGCGATCGAGGATGACCGGGAAATCGGCAGGCAGGCGGTCGAACGGGCGATGAAATATGTCAATGCCCCGATCCGGGTGGGGCACGCAACTTTCGGCCACGACCTGGCCCGCTGCGCCATAGTCTACGACCTCTGCTGGCCCTGCTGGACCGAGGAGGAGCGCCTCAAGTTCCATGACTACATGAACCGGACCGTGGATGCCAATGTCAACAGTGAGGCACACGTGTTCCACAACGGGTGGTACGGCTACAAGCATTGGGGAATAGGCCTGGCCTGCTACGCCACCTGGTACGAGAACGAACGCGCCCCTGAGTTTCTGGCCGAGACCGAGCGTGACTACCGTGAGCGCGCAGCTCCTGCGCTGGAGCTTTCCGGAGCTGGAGGCGGTTTTGCAGAAGGCTATTATATCAACTACTGGTGCTACGAGTGGCTTTTCTTCTGCGAGGTGGCACGCCTGGTCGAGGGCAAGGACTATTATGCCGCTGCACCGGGTTTCTACAAGAAACGCGCAGTGGCGGGCATGTTCGAAGCTTATCCCTGGATCAGCGAGCGCAATTCGCGCCGGCCCATCCCGATGGGAGACAGCGGGGGCCAGAAACTGCGGCGCGAAAGGGACAAAGCTCTCTCTGCACGACGTATCCTGGTGAATTTCTACCGGGATGACCCGGCGCACCAGGCGGTCCACGCTTTCAACGAGACCACGCCGGTATCGAGCACCCCGGGCAATGCATACAAGGATTTCCTCTGGCGGGACACGACCGTGCCGAAAGGCGAGTTGAAAAATTTCAAGCTCTCGCATCTCAGCCCTGCGGCAGGTTACGTCTTTGCACGAAGCTCCTGGGATGATGACGCGACCCACTTCTTTTTCAAGTGCGGCGACCGTTTCACCGCGCACCAGCATCTGGACAACGGGCATTTCCTGATCAGCAAGTACAACGAGCTTGCCGGCGACGGCGGACAGTACTACTATTTCGGCGGCAAGCATGATATCAACTACCTGCTGCGAACCATCGCCCACAACTCGATCCTGGTTTACGACCCGGAGGAGACCTGGGTCAATATCCGTGCTTACAAGGAGCCTATCGGCAACGACGGCGGCCAGATGCACGATTGGCCTCATCACAACGGCGCGGTGGTGGATGCGGACCAGTGGCACAGAGAACGCCAGCTTTATGACATCGCGGATATCACGGCTTTCGAGGACCGGGGCAGCTACCTCTACGTTGCCGGAGATTGCACGAGGTCATATTCGTCGAAAAAGCTCGAATATTTTACCAGGCAGATCGTATATATCCGCCCAGGCACTTTCTTGATTTTCGACAGGGTGAAATCCACTGATCCGGATTTCAAAAAGACCTGGCTGCTTCAGGCCGCAAAACCTCCCACAGGCAAGGCGCCAAACCTGATAGTTACCAATGATAGCGGAGGCAGGCTGTTCATCCAGACCGTGCTGCCTGAAAAACCCAGGGTGAAGCTCAATAGCGGGGATGAGCTTTACAGTTATGGCGGAAACAGCTATCCTGCAGAGGATATTCGCGGCCCGGCTCCGGAATGCCGCATAGAGGTTTCGCCTTCTGCGCCCTCCCTGGTGGATTATTTCCTCCACGTGCTCACCGCATCCCAAGCCGCCACGGAAAGCGTGCCTCAGGCCTCTGCCA
The DNA here is from genome assembly GCA_030604975.1 of Candidatus Glassiibacteriota bacterium. Classification (GTDB taxonomy): domain Bacteria; phylum Gemmatimonadota; class Glassbacteria; order GWA2-58-10; family GWA2-58-10; genus JAUVUV01. Next base: position 7,057 of record JAUVUV010000054.1, read on the forward strand.
GGGTCGGTGACAGCGAGGTGACAGTCACTCTGGCCAATCTCAAGCTCTCTTTCACCACCGCCACGGTCGGCGGGAGGATCGAGATTGACGGGCAGAGCAATCCGTTCGCAGACAGGATTGTGGAGGAATAATTCAGATTTTTCAACCCGCTGGCAGACGCTTTACTCGAAAAGAATTCATCGAGCTTTGCTTCGTAACAACCTTTCCGGGGGATCGGCATGCAGTCCCCCTTAATAAAGGGGGAGACAGGGGGTTGTCTCGGCGTGTTTGCTCTTGTAGGGAATAATATTGGTCAAATTCATCACTGTGATACTTCAAGGCTCGCTCCGGAGTAGTTCATTTCAGACACGAGGTGACTGCAAAATGACAGGTTCGATTAACAAGCCGGCCTGGCTGTTGGTGGCTTTCCTGTGCCCACTTGTCTGGCTTTGTCCGCCCGGGAACCTTTACGCCAGGCATCCGGTCAGCAGGGAGCACCCCCGTCTGCTGGGAACGCGCGAGGAGTTGAAGGAGCTTGCCCGGCAGTGTCAGGAAGACTGGATCAGGGTCGTGGAGGTGGTCACCCAGAGGGAAGGCGGCGACCACGAACGGATGATCGGGATGTCCCTGATGTACGTGATCGAAGGGGACGAGGACACGGGGAGGAAGGCCGTGCAGATGGCCATGCGATATGTCAACGGCCCCATTCGGGTAGGCCATGTCCGTTTCGGGGATGATCTGACCCGCTGCGCGATTGTCTATGACCTTTGCTACCCACTCTGGACTCCCGATGAACGGGAGAAATTCCACCGGTATATGAACGCTACTGTGGATGCCAATGTGCGCTCGGAGACCTCCCCGTTCCACAACGGCTGGTACAGCTACAAGCACTGGGGGATCGGTATGGCGGCGTATGCATGCTATTACGAGAACGAGCGCGCCCCTGAGATTCTGGCTGCCGTGGAAAAAGAGTACCGCGAGCGCGTGGTTCCCTCATTCAAACTGGCCGGGAATGGGGGTGGCTGGGCGGAAGGCTATTATGTCAACTACTGGACCTATGAATGGATGTTTTTTTGCGATGTTGCACTGCGTTGCGAGGGAGTGGATTATTTCGGCATGTCACCCGAGTTCCTTGGCCAGCGTGCAGTCGCCGGCATGTTCGAGGCTTTTCCGGGTATAGGCGAGCACAATTCGAGACGGCAGATCCACATGGGTGACGGCTGCGGGAAGATCCCCGGTAACGACCGCGACAAGACACTCTCGGCCAGGCGCATCCTGGTCAACCGTTTCCGCGACGATCCGGATCACCAAGTGGTCCACGCCTTCAACGAGATCACACCGAAATCATGTATGGTGGTCAATGCCTACAAGGATTTCCTCTGGCGGAATCCCAGTGTGAAGAAAGGCGAGTTGAAAAATTTCAGGCTATCGCATTTCAGTCCTGGCCCCGGTTATGTCTATGCGCGCAGCTCGTGGGACGAGGATGCCACCTATTTCTTTTTCAAGTGCGGCGACCGTTTCACCGCGCACCAGCACCTGGACAACGGCCATTTTCTGATTTACAAGTACAACGAGTTGGCCGGCGACGGCGGCCAGTACGATACCTGGAACTCGCCCCACGAAGTCAACTACCTCGTGCGCACCATCGCCCACAACACGGTAACAGTGCATGACCACGAGGAGACCTGGCCGGATATCAGAAAAGGCAATGTCACAGGCAATGACGGCGGGCAGCACCACAACTGGCCGCACCACAATGGCGCGGTCGAGGATGCGGCAGCCTGGCAAGCCGGACGCGATCTGTACGACATAGCGGACATGGTTGCTTTCGAGGACCGGGGAGACTATTTGTATGTGGCAGGTGATTGTTCAAGAGCTTATTCAGCAAAAAAGCTCGATTATTTCACCCGGCAGATTGTTTATATCAGGCCCGGCACCTTCGTGATATTCGATCGAGTGAGGAGTGAAAGGGCGGAGTTCGAGAAAAAGTGGCTGCTCCAGGCTATGAAACCGCCAGAGGGTGAGGCACCGAACCTGGTGGTGACCAATGGCCGCGGCCGGCTGTTCGTCCAGACCGTGCTGCCGCACAATGCCCGCACCAAGCTGTTTTCCGGTGAAGTTCTTTACACCTGCGGCAGCAGGAGCGATCCCCCTGAGAGAGTTTTCGGCCCGCTGCCAGAGTGCCGCGTGGAGGTCTCACCTCCCGAACCCTCTCTGGAGGATTTTTTCCTGCACGTGCTGACCGCCACTGAGAGCACGGTAAGTTCTGTTCCGCAGGCAACGGTGAAAGTCACGGATGATGATGTAACTGTCACTATCGGCACGACAAGAGTCACCTTTATGAAAGACCGGGTTGCTGGAGAGATTGAGATTTCAGGCCATGGTTTCCTGTTAGGCGGGAAAATCGAGCGCGATTAAGGGAACTTATCGTAACAGATACCAAATATCACCCTCAACGGCCTGAACAGGTCGAGAGTGGTTTTTCCCTAATC
>JAUVUV010000230.1 GCA_030604975.1 Candidatus Glassiibacteriota bacterium
CAGTTTTCCCTTTTCTCACCGCGGAAACACTGACAGCCAGCTCCGGCAGTGATGTTCCCAGAGCCACCGCGCTGACGGCGATCATTTCCCTGCCCAAGGACAGAATAGCTGAAAGTTCGATAACCGATTCGACAGTGTATTTCGCGCTGAAGTAGATTATAATTGAACTGGCAAACAGTATTATACAATATTTTATAATACCGTCTTTCAACTGGACCTTTTCACGCAGTTTCAGCTCATTCTGTTCTCCTCCTCCTAGCGAACCTGCTCTTCCCTTCCCGATCTTTATACAATAAATTATATAGCCGGTTTGCGCGATTAAGCAAATCAGGGCTTCCGGCAAGCTGAAAACACCATTCCAGATCATCACCGCAAACAGGCCCGTGGAACCGAGCAGGAACAGTAGATCCTTGGTGACATCCTGCTCCTTGAATCGCATTCCCCGGCCGACAATAGCCGAGATACCGATCACCAGGAAGATGTTGGCGATGTTCGAGCCGACGACATTGCCGGTTACTATCTCCGAAACACCCCGCAATACCGCGATGATCGAGGAGCCGAGCTCGGGCAGCGAGGTACCGACCGAGACAATGGTGACTCCCACGACAAAAGCGGACAACCGGAAAGCAAGGCCGATTTTCAATGCGGAAAGAGTGAAATAATCGGAGGCCTTGATCAGGGCGTAGAGGCTGATCACGAAAACTATGGCCCAGATCGTAAAATCCAGCATAACAGTGGTTTCCCATCAGGAAGAGGTATAAGAATTTTCCGGCACCCGTCCACAATCAGCTCGGCCGGGCCAGACAGTCCAGGTTGCCTTACACTGTCCGAATCAGGCTCTCCTCTGTATATTAACCGAGACGAAAGGTGCGCGAATTTCTGCAATCGGGATCGAGATTTATACAGTTGTAGCCGATTCTCATCCCTTGTAATTCCTCATCAAAGAAAACAGCAAAACAAAATAAAAACTCATGATGCCTCGCTTTGCCCGCGCCGGCGGAAATTGCCATACAGATGCAGCATGATCGATACGGCCAGGGCAATAACCAGGGGTTCAACCGGTTGCTTGTATCTGGCATTCTCGCCGTATTCTATCAGTGCCTGAAAGGGTGCGGCTGCAAACACGATAGCATAAATAGTGAAAATTTCGAATTTGAACCTGAAATACTTCCTTATCCGCCTGCAAAGCAGAAAAAGAAAAGGAAAGCCCAGAAATGTGAGCATGCAAGCTGCATGGATCGCCCCGTAAAAGATGAGAAACGGTCTCTGGGCCGGTTCCATGCCGTGCCTGACAACCGCCAGCCACCCCGCCTTTCCCGCGTACCAGGTGGGAAGCCAGAAAATTACGAAACTTTTCGCCGCGCTTCTCAAGTACCTGGCCGGGTGGTGACAGACCAGATAAATGGACATATCCATGAACCGGCGGGACAATTCGGCAAAGGAGAGGCCTGTGCGGGCCTGGAGATCATCCAGCGCTTTCCAGATTGTCATGGAACTGGTGCCGGTTTCTTTCAGGGCAAGCTTGCGGTGTTCGAGATAGATCTCCCTGATCTGCGCATATTCCTCGGGCGCAAATTCGATAAACGCACCGGTATGGTTGGAAAGGTTGAAACCTGTCATGGTGGTTACTGCGAAAGATCCGGTTCTTTCGTAGTTGAAAAGACTCCACCCGCCCAGGATCACCAACGCCGGCAGGATCACCAGCGAAAACCTGGTTAAGGCTCCGAAAAGCCTCCGTTCGATATTGAAATAGTAAAAACAGGCTATCAGCAGGGAAAGCAGCAGAGGCAAAAACTGAAACAGGGGTTTAGTCAGCGCGGCCAGGGAACTCAGGGTTCCAACGAGCAGAACCAGCCGGGGGCTGCAGCCCTTTTTAAGGCTGATAATAAAGGCGAAAAATGAAAAGCTGATCAGAGCTGTCGCAGCTGTTTCAGTGAGCAGGGCGTATTCGAAGACAAGTTGCGATGGGTTGAGAGCATAACTGAGACCCGCGGCGAAACCGATCGTGCTGCTGGCGAAAATACGCTTGAACGACTGGTAAATTACCAGGGTTATCAGCAGGCCGAGGCAGAACTGGAAAATTACCACTGTGTGAACATTGAAATCAAACAACAAGATAACGAGGGGATAGAGGGGTGTTCTGGCACCGTTGTACCCGGAATAGTCCCCCGAGCCGATAATTCGGGCCAGTTGGAGGTAGTCGTCAGAATCCCTGAAGATAAAGGGATCGTATATGAGCGCGAAAGCCAGACGGGCCACAAAGGCAGCAACCAGAAGCCAGATTATTTTATTGCGCTCGCCTGACACATTAATCTCCAATGCCGTTTTAAAAGTTCTCATTTTTGCTGAATTCGGGTAATAATACAACAAAATACGGCGTGGTTGTCAATCCTGACGTAATTATCTCCTTCACAGAAAACCGATGTTTGCATATTTTATAAAGTTCAGCGGACAGAATGTACCGTTTTTTTGCCTCCTGGATAAGCGTCATCACTGTTCAGTAATAATCCGGATTAACGCGATAAAATAATTCAGCCTTCACAGGAGGTTCGATGAGTTTGATCGGCAGGCTCAAGGGGGACGGGCTGGGAGCAGTCCTGGCGCGTGGCACGGCGGGAACCTTTGCGGTGAAAACTGCCGGGCTGGGCTTGGCTCTGGCTGCGGAGGTAGTCTTGACCAGGCTGCTGGGTGCGGAGAGTTACGGTGTTTACGTTCAGGTAATCGCCTGGCTCGCGGTGCTCGTGGTGTGCGCCAAAATGGGTCAGGATGCAGCCCTTGTGCGTTACGTATCAGCCTACTATGCCGGGAGAGAATGGAGTTATCTTAGAGGTATTATTCGCCACGGTAACAGACTGGTTACAGCGCTAAGCCTTTCGCTGAGCCTGATCCTCGCCCTGGCTGTCCATGCCCTCGGGGATTTTCTGGACGACGAACTGAAAAACGCTTTCCTCGCAGGATGCTTTCTTCTTCCGCTTATGTCGCTTCTTACCCTGCGCGAAGCCTCAATCCAGGCACTCAAGCGGGTTGTCCTGGCCCAGGTCTCCTCCAGAATCCTGAATCATATCCTTGTGGCACTCACGGCCATCACCGCTTTCACGATGTTATCCGGCCGGTTCGACGGCGCAGTTGCCGTTTGGTGCGTCGTGTTCGCCCACTCAATTTCAGTCTCCACCAGTTCGTTCTGGCTCAGGCGATCTCTGCCAGCGCAAGCGAAGACAAGCCGGCCGGCTTACCTTTCCCGCCAGTGGCTGGTCACCGGCGCCGGCCTGCTTATAGTATCAGGCCAGTATTTAATGATGAACCGGATAGATATCCTGATGCTAGGTCCATTGGCTGGCAAAGCTGTTACGGGAATTTACGGCGTGGCTGTCCGCCTCTCCTGGCTGGTGAGCTTTTTCCTGCAAACTGTAAGCGTGATCGCGGCGCCCCTGATTTCCGAATTGTATACCAGCGGTCGCAAAGAAGAACTCCAGAGACTGGTGCGCCTGGTGTTGCATGCCTCCACGCTTTGCTCGGCTGCCGTATTCGTGGTACTCGTTCTCGGCGGGAAACTCGCTCTGGGAATTTTCGGGCCGGAATTCACCGCCGGTTATTCCGCGCTAACCATTCTGGCGGTAGCCCAACTGATCAACTCAGTAACCGGCCCATCGGGGTTCCTGCTTTCCATGACAGGCCACGAGCGGCACTACGGTGTAATCCTTTTCTTATCCCTGCTGTTAAACGTTTTCCTCAAGTACCTGCTGATCCCGCGCTACGGCATGATCGGGGCGGCGGTAGCCACTGCAGTGGCTAATACTCTGATGAACGGCTTGAGTGTTGTGCTGATCTACCGCTTGCTCGGAATATATTCCCTTTTCGGTCTGGGCAGCGGGAAAAAATAGGATTGTTTCAAAATGAAAAGGCCTTTCCATTCCCGCAACAGACGGGTGTGGAGAGGCCCTTCTTTCCTGTAATCAACCCCTTTACGATTATCTTTTATATGCCTTCCCTCTCAAGGTACATTAATCATGGATGAGCAGAGCACTGTTTTCTGATCCGCAGCACTTACCACCTCCACAGTATAGGTCCCGGCACGCAAGCCGGTGATCTCACCGAAGACCGTATAATCACAGATACAGCGGCAGGGATTTGCAGTGTATTCTGTCTCGATGATGCGAATGTGATTCTCAGCCACAATTTCAAGCCTGACCGAGATACTGTCCATGCAGCAGTTGTAGGTGGCTCCGCTGTGGGTGAACGACACCTTGCCGCCCTCTGCTTCCAGTTCCAGCTTACCCCCGGTAAGCGAACGTACACCCTCTCCCTGGCAGGGACCCAGTGCGGTCATCCGCGCCTCAGGGTTCGATTCGCTGCTCAAAACCAGCAGTATCTCGATCAGGTCGAATACGTCGCCCCTGCCGTCGCCGTTGATATCCGGGGCCTCTCCTCTGGCAAGCCGACGGAGCAGTTCGATCAGGTCGGTGATTTCCGTGCGGCCGTTGCTGTTCAGGTCGGTGGGTGCGGCAGCCGCCAGGGCGAGTTCGAAAAAGGTGCTTCCGCCGCTCTGTCCATCCCGGATGAGTTCTGCGCGCACCACCCCGGCTGGCCAGCCTGTTGTCGAAACAATGGCACTATGAACCCCGCTGCCGGATGGATCAGGGCTGAGGCCGGTCTCGGCAACCAG
>JAUVUV010000284.1 GCA_030604975.1 Candidatus Glassiibacteriota bacterium
CGCAACACTTTTCTTCTGGTTTATCAGCTTGATGGCTTTATCGTAGAGCTCTTTTGTTCCGTCCTTCCAGAAAATCTGGGTGGCTATTTCAATACCTGTAATACAAAATTTCAACTGCTGTCTGGTTCTGCAAAAGGCCAGTGCCCGCTTAAACTCCCGGGATGCTTCCGCTGTCCTGTCCTCCTTGAAAAGAAGAAGCGCGGCACCCATGTTCAGGTAAGCCATCGGCTCAGCCGGGATCATTTCTTTTGCCTGATTCAGGAGTTCCACGGCGCGCCGTGGATCCTCATTCATGATTTTCTCCGCCTGGCCGTTCAACTCCTTGTAAGTGGGGTCGGCCAGCACTGGAACAATCAAAATGAAACTTAGTAACACAAAAATGTTTAAATTTCCAATCATATCCCTCCCCCATCCAGAGAGAGTGGCAGATCAGGAAATCAGCAAAGAATTATTTCTTCAGCCCCAGCCAGTTCACCCGGTCAAGCTTCTCCTTCCCGCTGTTTTCAACTTTCTCGATCATCTCCTCGATATATTCCGGCACGATATCCCTGCCCCCCAGCCCGCTGACAAAACCGTAAACCGCCGGCCTGCCGCCTGCTGACTCGTACAGCGAGGCTTTCACCTCCTGGAACAGCACGCCCTCGCTTCCGGGTGAGACCGCCTGGTCGAGTACAGCCACCCTTTTTGCCGCAGCCAGCAGGCTGTTCACTTCCTCGAACGGGAAGGGGCGGAAGGTGCGTACGCGCATCAGACCAACCTTTCGGCCCTGCTCGCGAAGTTTACGCACCACGTAGCGGCAAGTGCCGGCAGAGGTGCCTGCTGCCACGATCACTGTCTCGGCGTCATCACACATGAAACCCTCGGTGAGCGGGTAGTTGCGCCCGAAGATCTTTGCAAATTCGACGGAAACCTCCCTGGCTGCCTGCTCGGCCCGGCGGGCGGCCTCGTACTGTTTTTCCTTGAACTCCATGAAATAATCCGGGCCGGTAACCGCGTGCAGGGTGTGCGGATCTTTCGGGTCGATCGGGGCAAGCGGCTTTTGCCTGGGAAGGAATTTATCAACCATCTCCTGTTCGGGGATATCTACCGGCTCTGCGGTGTGCGAGAGGATGAAACCGTCGAGCATCACCATTGCCGGCGTGGAAACTGTCTCGGCCACGCGGAAAGCGATCAGCACGGTGTCGAGCACCTCCTGGCAGCTTTCGCAGTAGAACTGAAGCCAGCCGGTGTCACGCTGGCTAAGGCTGTCGCTGTGGTCGCACCAGATATTCCAGGGAGCGCCCAGCGCGCGGTTGACATTAGCCATTACGATCGGCAGCCGCGCCCCGCTGGCCCAGTGAAGAAGTTCGTGCATCAAAGCAAGGCCCTGGCTGCTCGTGGCGGTAAAGGTTCGCACACCGGTGCTCGCCGCCCCTACAAGTGTGGCCATTGCGCTGTGCTCGCTTTCGACCTTGATAAAGTCTGCATCCATCTCGCCACGCGAGCAGTAAAGGCTCAGTTTCTCGGAAATATTGGTCTGTGGAGTGATAGGATAAGTGGCGATCACCTCGACCCGGGCCAGTTTCACCGCGATTGAGACCGCCTCGTTGCCTGTAATCAGCGCTTTCAATTCTTTTTCTCCATCGAGATTATGCCCCGTGGGCACTCTTCGGCGCAGATCCCGCACCCCTTGCAGTAATCTGTCTTGACCATGTAATTGCTGTCCTGGAAGTAGATTGCCAGGTCCGGACAGAAAACCAGGCAGACGTCGCAGTCCACACAGGTGCCGCAATTGAAACAACGTGAGGATTCCTCGACGGCCTGCTGTTCTGCGAGAGTCGCCTCGGTCGCGCTCTTGCCGTGCGGGGTTTTTTCCAGAGTGAGCCTGCCGTGCTGCCTGGGCGCGGTAGTGAAATAGTCGAAATTTATCATACTTCGTTCAACCGCTGCTGTTGTTTCGCCGGTTTCGGCCAGGGGATCACAGCTCTGAAAAAGCAGGTGCATGTTACCCGCTGCCGCTATGCCGTCTGCCAGGGCGTGGCTGACCGAATTTTCTCCCGGGATAATGTCGCCGCCTGCGAAAACGCCGGAGATACTGGTACGGCAGAGTGCGTCCACTGCCAGCCGGTTGCCGTCCCGGGAGCCTTTGCCCTTGAGGTAGCCAAGCTCTGGCTGTTCACCGATTGCGAATACAACCGAATCCGTATCCACCTTGAACTCGCTTCCCTCCAAAGGAATGGGCTGCGCCCTGCCGGATTCATCTTTCTCGCCCTGGCGCATCCTGATCAGCTTGACCGCCCCCACATGGCCGTTACTGCCAACCTCGATACGTGTCGGCGCCACCTGGAAATGAAAGCTGACTCCCTCCTGACGTGCCTCATCGAGTTCCTCCGGGTGCGCTGGCATTTCTTCTTTCGTGCGCCTGTAGTAGAGGTTCACTTTTGCTCCGAGGCGAATGCTGGTGCGGGCTACATCGATTGCGGTGTTGCCTCCCCCGACAACCGCAACCCTCCCACCGGTTTCGATTGCGGCGCCTGAATTGTATTTTTTTAGGAATTCAAGGCCGAAATAGATACCAGCGCAGTCTGCCCCCTCGACCTGGGGGTCGCGTGATCCGTGGGCCCCGCTGGCCAGGAATACTGTCCGCACGTCCTGGGAGATTCTCTTCAGGTCATCAATCTGCTCGCTGCAGCGAAACTCGACACCGATGCTTTCCAGGCGGGCGATCTCAGCGTCGAGAATTTTTCTCGGCATGCGAAACTGCGGTACTCCCACCCTGAGCATGCCGCCGGGAGAGGTTTCGCGCTCGTAAACTATCACCCGGTAGCCATTCTTTCGAAGTCCGTATGCGCAGCCCAAGCCAGCGGGCCCGGAGCCCAGAATCGCTATCGGCAGCCCCTCGATCTCCTCCTGCGGCGGGTCGAGCTGCCAGTTCTCATCTATCGCGGCATCGCCCAGGAAACGCTCGATGCCGTGAATGTTCACCGCCTCGTCGAATTTTTCCCTGGTGCAGCCACTCTCGCAACTGTGGTAGCAAACCCGGCCGGTCACAGCCGGCAGGGGATTCGCGGCCACGATCAATTTCCAGGCTTCGTGGTAGTTGCCGTCTCTAACCAGATGCATGTACCGGTGTACCTGTACTCTAAGCGGGCAATCCATGGCGCAGGGAGCGATCCTGTCTTTGTGCAAGGGTGTTAAAAAGGTCCAGTTGCCGGTCTTGTTCCACTGCATATCGGCAATGCTCATCGAGACCGGTGGCATCCTTTTCGAATCTGGAATTGTTTTGCGCAGGCTCAAAGTCAGTGCTCCCGGGATGGAGTTTACATTATCTCCTCAAGTTAGCGCAGTGTTTCGGTTTCATTTACACTTGCAACCCGAAGGCTTTCGTAGGAATCCCTTAATGCGGCAATGTTTTGTTCGGTCTTGCGCTTTATCAGCTCTTTAATCGACTCGGTCACAGACTCACACGAGACCATTTCAGAAAAGCGCGCAAAGGCGCCCAGAATAGCTGTGTTGACTATTGGACTGGCAGGGGTACCGAGCCCGTATTTGAGGGCGATCGAGCTTGCATTGACCGTAGCCCTCCTGAAAGACTTCAGCTGATCCAATTCCTCAGGCTGTCCAGGTGAATTAACCAGCACTCCCCCGTTGGGTTTCAGTCCCTCAACCGCCACTGGCGAACCGCTCAGGGTTGGATCCAATATTATAACGTAATCAGGAGTATAGATGTGACAGCGAAGTTCAATAGGCTGTGTATCGAAGCGGACAAAAGCGGCTACTGGAGCGCCGCGTCGTTCAACACCGAAATGGGGGAAAGCCTGTACCCATTTGCCCTCTCTGAACAGGGACAGAGCCAGAACATGGGCTGCGGCAACCGCACCCTGGCCTCCCCTGCCGTGGATCCTTACCTCGACCAAAAAATAAATTCCTCTCTCTTAGATTTTTCCTGACAACAATTTTTTAAAGCCTTGAAATTATATCTAATGCACGGCCCAATATCAAGGCGAAATTTTTACCCCCAGAGCGTGAGTTTCAGTTTTTTCCTCAGCCACCGAGGGGGGGTGGGGGGCGGCGGCTGGGCGACTCGGAGTCGCACAGCCGTTGCGCAAGCGCAACGGTGCGCATTTCCTGCGCCCGCCGCCCCCCCCAGGCCCCGGGAAAACATAACATCTTACTGATTTATAAATAATTCGGGTTAAATCAG
>JAUVUV010000231.1 GCA_030604975.1 Candidatus Glassiibacteriota bacterium
AAACTTTTGGTTACTTTTGGTTACAAAAGTAACATAATAAAAAAACTTTTTCTGCCTGACTATTAGTTAACCGGACAGTAATAGACTATTTATAACAAATTGGGAGTATTTAATGGCCAAAAAAGCCTCTAGTATCTACTTTACCGCAAGCGGCAAGGTTTTTCCTGATAAAGCTGAAGTGCTCGGAGTCAAATACGAAAAAGTCCAGGACCTGCGCTACGGCACCAATCCCAACCAGGGAGCGGCGTTTTACAGGCCGGTAAAAGATTCGCCGGCAGGAGCGGTAATCGGCAGGATGGAAATTCTCAAGACCGGCAAGGGAGGCCTGAGCCAGACCAATCTCGAGGATATCCACCACGCGCTCGGCATTGTAAAATATTTCGAGACTCACGCCTGCGCGGTGATGAAACACCTGAACCCCAGCGGCGCTGCGGTCCAGTTTGCCGGTGAGCCGCAGGTAGAGGTTTACCGCAAGGCGCGGGACTGCGACTCGCGTGCCGCTTTCGGCTCCGTGGTGGCGTTCAACACGCCTGTGGCTGTTGAAACCGCGGAAGAGATCATGAGCACTATCGTGGAGGGGGTTGTCGCGCCGGGATACGAGCCCGAAGCCGTGGAAGCGTTCGGGGATTTCGAGCGTTTCAAGAGAAACCGGCATATCCGGGTGATCAAAGTATCCGGCCTGGATAAGCTGCCCCGGTTCGAGGGGGATGATACCTATGGAGTGAAAGAGATCAAGGTACTCGGCGACGGGACTCTGGTCGTAGCCGAACCGTTCCTGACCTCTATTCGTGGCCCCGGCGACCTTAAACCCGCCCGCACCGAAAATAAGAGTGGAGAGCTGATCGAGACTGGCAATAAACCCACGCCCGACCAGGCGCGGGATCTGCTTTTTGCCTGGTACGTGAATTTCAATGTCCGCTCTAACGCTGTGGTGATCGCCCGCGAGGGCCGCACCCTGGCTGTGGGAACCGGTCAGCAGGACCGGGTGGGAGCCGTGGAGCAGGCGATTGCAAAGACAGAAAGCTACTCCGGGGCGGATTCGCTCAAAGGGGGGGTCTTAAGCTCGGACGGGTTTTTCCCGTTCCGCGATTCGATAGACATTTGCCATCAGGCCGGGATCAAGGCTGTCATTCAGCCGGGAGGTTCCTTGCGCGACTGGGAGGTGATCGAGGCCTGCAACGAGCACGGCATCGCGATGGTCTTCACCGGCGAGCGCTGTTTCAGCCATCATTAAAAAAGCGAACTAATCATGGGCATGGATGGTTTCTGGAGTGAACACAGAGGAAAAATAATTTTCGGCCTTTTTACCATTCTTCTCACTGCTGCCACGGTGGGGGGAGAGTTCCGCTACAATTACTTAGAGAAAGCTATCGGCCGCTACCTCGCCTGGCATAACAGCGGCAGACAGGCCTCCGGCCAGATCTGGGAGAGTGTCTCGGTTTCGGAGGACGTGCAAAAGCAGCTGGATGACCTGGTGCGCACCAAAAGGGAGGAAACCGCTGTGGAAACACCGGTGGCCAGCCTGGACGGCCTGATTGAGGAGGTCTTTTTCCGGGAAAAGCTGATGATGACCCGCGACCAGTTTATTGAAATGTATACCCGGTTTCCGCTCTATCACAGCGTGATGATTATCGATCCGGTCGAAATGCTGGAGTTGATCAGCGCTCTGGCCAACTGGCAGCGCACGTTGATCGTGTTCGAGGAGGGAGACCTGACTTTTTACATGGTCGATGGGCTGAACAACGTGCTCGAGCAGCGCTCCCTCTCTGCTGAATACATCAATTACTTTCTCGCCGAGAAAGATTCCCGCTCTTTCGGACTCGATGCTTTCAGCTCTTTCCGGGGAGCACACTATCCGGCTGATATATTCTACGATGCCTGGGCCATTCTGACTCCGAGCCAGCGCAACGGTATCCCGCTGAGTTCCAAAGAGCTTATCGCTTGGCGCTACCGCCTTCAGCGGGTAGCGGTCAACTACCGTACCCTGATCGGTGACCGGATGGAGCTGGGATTTGAACTGAGCGGAGACGAAGGACTGACCACTGTCAGGATCCTTGGCCGCAGCCTTGTTGTGCTGGCTCTAGTTGAAAAAATGGACATTCTGCTTGGCGAACGCACAGGTTCCAGTACAATACAGGAATCCGGCAGTCAAACCTCCAGGCAGGGTTCGCTGTTCTAGCTGATATGTAAAAATTAACCCGGTAGTTTCCTGCAATAGTGTTCGGTAAAAATGGTTTATGAATCATGAGTTGGTTTTAATTCAGGCATTTTCAGAGAGGTAATGCAAAAGGGATTAATGAAAGCAATATCTTTATCTTCTTTGGGGTGTTTGTTTTTCTCCGCGGCCGCAGGCCGCCTGATCAGGGCCGCATGTTCGAAAGACTCCACTCCGAGCGTGTAAAGGCCAGGTAATTTCCATCCCAGGCAGAGCGAAGCAACACCGGTGGGCATGCCATTGATTCTCACTTGCCTGGTTCAAGCCGAATCAGGCGATCTCGGCGGGAGCGTGTTATTACCTGGAAAACAACAAAGGATAAAGAAGCTGTATTGGTAGTCGAGTTTGCACCCCCGAAAAAACTTTTGGTTACAAAAGTAACATAAAAAATAATCTTTTTCTTTCTGCCTATTAGTTGACCGGAAAGTACTGAGTTTCCTGCAGATGATCTCTAAGATAGTCAAATCGATTTTTTACCTGGGAATAATCGCCGTTGTGGTGGGTTTCAGCGCCGGGGTGGCGGTGGTTGCTACCATGGGAAAGGACCTTCCCCAGCTGCCGGACAATCTCGAAAAGCTGGTGCTTAGCACCCAGACAGAGTTCTACTCCAATACCGGTAAGCTGGTCGCAACCATGGGCGAGAAAAACCGGGTTCCCCTGAGCCGGATCAGCCCCTATTTCCAGAACGCCCTGCTTGCAGCCGAGGATGCTGAATTCTACGAACACGCCGGGATCAGCAAGACCGGAATCTTGCGGGCGCTGTTGGTCAACTTGCTGGCCGGAAAAATCGAGGGGGGCGGAAGCACGATCACTCAGCAGCTTTCCCGCAATTTCTTTTTAAGCCTCGAACAGACCTATGCACGTAAGATCAAGGAAATATTGCTGGCGTTTCAGTTGGAGTATTCTTTCGGCAAGGAGGAGATTCTGGAGGCCTACTCCAACAACATGTATTTCGGCAGCGGAGCTTACGGTGTTGAGGCTGCAGGCCGGGTATATTTTGCCAAGCACGCAGACCAGTTGAGCCTGGCCGAGGCCACGCTGCTGGTCACACAGCTCAACGCCCCCGCAATTTACAACCCTTACACCCACCCGGGTCGCGCCCGAAACCGCCAGCTCTGGATCCTGCGCCGGATGGGAGAACTGGGAATGATCACCGGCCCCCAGCGCCTGGCCGCGGAAAACGAGGAATTGAAACTCAAGCGCTATACCGAGGCCGAGGCCAAGTCGAACTATTTCCTCGATTACGTTAAAGGGAAGATCACCGCGCAATTCGGCGAGGAGTTCCTTTACTACGGCGGGCTGAAAGTGTACACCACCTTGGACCAGCGCCTCCAGGCCGCGGCGGTGGCGGCAGTGAACCAGAGCCTGAAAAGGCTGGACAGCATGCTCGGCCTTCCTGAATACGAACTTCAGACCGACAGTGACATTCGCGCCAAAGATTACCCTCAGGGAGCGCTGGTCGCTGTTGAGACAGGCACCGGGGCGATCATGACGATGGTCGGCGGGAGAGACTACCGGACAAGCCAGTTCAACCGGGCAGAAAGCAACAACAGGCTTCCGGGGAGCGCATTCAAGCCCTTTGTTTACTATACCGCTTTACAGGAGACTGGACTCAGCCCGGCCTCTACACTGGTCGATACTGCGGTCACCTACGAACTGCCCAACGGACAGGTCTGGAGCCCGGAGAATTTCGAAAAAAACTTTCTCGGCAGGATGACCCTTAAAAAGGCTCTGGAAAGAAGCCGCAACGTGATTGCAGCCCAGCTTATTAATATTACCAGGCCGGAGCGCGTGGCAGAAACTGCCCGCCGGTTCGGGATCAGCGGACCTATCATGCCCACACCGGCTCTGGCTCTCGGTACCACCGGGGTTTCCCCGATCGAGATGGCCACGGCCTTTTCTGTTTTCGCCACCGGTGGGATCTATTATCTCCCTTATGCGATCAAGCGTATCGAGGATGCCAGGGGCAATGTGCTCTACGACCCGATCCCCAGGGGCCGGGAGGTGGCCAACCCGCAGGTTGTCTACCAGGTGGTGGACATGATGCAGAACGTGGTTGACCGGGGCACCGGTGCAGCTGTACGGCGAATGGGCTTCAATTTGGCCGCTGCAGGAAAAACCGGCACCACCAGCGACTACCGGGACTCGTGGTTCGTGGGTTTTACTCCGGGAATCAGCGCAGCCTGCTGGGTCGGTTTCGATGACAACCGGGAGATGCGATTCATACAGAACTCAGTGCAACTGGGGGTCACCGGTGCGCGGGGAGGTGCACCGATGTGGGTGATGTTCATGCTCAAAGCCACTGAGGGCAGGTCAGGCCAGGATTTCCCGATCCCTCCGGGGGTGGAGTTTGTCGTGGTCGATGCCTGGACCGGCATCCCGCCCTCTTCTGTAACGCCGGCTGTCGAACCGGTCAGAGTCGCACTCCTTCCTGATCAACTAGA